>DASVOT010000536.1:0-6746 GCA_036383235.1 Chryseosolibacter sp. | reverse complement strand
GCGATTCCCAGATATCCTCCCGGTCCTTTACTCCTCCGACGTTTTCAGGGCTGTGTTTCCTTCCGAAGTACAAGGTTTTTCCGTCCGCAGATATCTTTGGGCTCACTTCATCAAAGCCTGTGTTAACATTTTCCCCCAGGTTTTCCCGCACTCCCGAGGTAGTAAGCTGCGGTGGTAAATTGATCCTGATATCCTGCCTGAAAATAAAATCGTCGATCAGCAATTTCATTTTCGTGTACGTGACAAACCCCAGGTATTTGCCATGCCATGGAAAAACGCGCGTGGTGGCGACCTGTTTTCCATTCAGATAAAAGAACATCGCATTACCCCT
Organism: Chryseosolibacter sp.; assembly: GCA_036383235.1. Lineage (GTDB taxonomy): Bacteria > Bacteroidota > Bacteroidia > Cytophagales > Cyclobacteriaceae > Chryseosolibacter. Next base: position 6,415 of record DASVOT010000536.1, on the reverse strand, counting down.
CCTTTCCAGTTTTAATTTATTTTCCTGGCCCATGGGTCTGACCAAGCCTGTTTCCCGCCACTCGTCGGAAACGCCCAGGCTTCTGTCGGAAGTGTAGATCCTGTAGAACCCGGTGGTCGTGAAGGTGAAGTTATTCATCTCGTGATTGCCGTCGAAGCCCCAGATAAAGCCAATTCCATTGTTGTCCCTGCCATCGACCTGCGTGAACGTTGCCTCGAGGGAGAAGTCCTTGTCTGTATCCAGGTAAGGTGCGAGGTAGGACATCCATCCGCCTTCGGGCGCGTCGATGAGGTATTTGCCATCCCGGAAGAGAACCTTGTAGTTTTCCGTCTCTCCTTCAAACCACCCGTACGTGTTGGTATCAAATGTCTCGTGCAGCACTACTGGCAGTTGCGCATATGCAAGAGTCGTCGACAAAAAAATAAGCGCGAAGATTCTCATATTCCCTGCCCAAATCTACAAACTTCCGGTCCTTCCTCCGTCGACCGGCAGATTAATTCCATTAATATACGCCGCGGCGGGTGTCGCGAGGAATGCCGCGGCCGCGGCAACTTCATGTGGTGCCGCGATCCTTCTGGAAGGAATCTCGCTTATCATTTGTTCGCGCAGCTCGTCCACCGATTTGCCCGATTTCCCGGCCTTCAGTGCCAGGACTTGCTCGAGTCTGTCTGTGAGTGTGGCGCCGGGCAAGACATTATTAACGGTAATTCCAAAAGGTGCAAGTTCCGCGGAGAGTGTTTTAGCCCAATTTGCGACCGCGCCTCTGATCGTATTGGATACGCCAAGGCCGGGAATCGGAATTTTAACAGAGGTGGAAATCACATTGATGATCCTTCCGTAGCCCGCCTCCTTCATCCTCGGCACAAGCGACTGCACGAGCACCTGATTACACAAGAGGTGTGCGGCAAATGCCTTCACAAAATCCTCAAGGTTCGCGTCGATTGCCTTTCCGGCCGCAGGACCTCCTGTGTTGTTCACGAGGATATGAACCATCGTTTGTGAATAACCGTCGATAACCGATCTGAGTTGTTCCGGAAAATTAAAGTCCGCAACCAGGTATTCATGGCGTTGTGCCTGGGCCTTCGGCAATTCTTCGCAGACACGGGCAAGCGCATCTTCATCTCGTGCCACCAGGGTTACCGCGGCTCCGAGCAAAGCCAATTCAATTGCTATCGCTTTTCCGATTCCGCGGGTGCTCCCGCAAACAATCGCCCGTTTACCTTTTAAATTCAAATCCATATCGTACGCTTATTCAATTTCTTAGTAATTTTAGTGAAATATTTAACTTAATCATTCATTAACCATTGCTCATATGGCCGTCCGCCGACCCTTTAATCTGAAACAGTGGATCCAGTCGAACCGCGATCTGCTGAAACCACCTGTTGGCAATAAAAATCTTTATGCCGATGCGGGAGACTATATTGTAATGATCGTCGGGGGTCCGAATGCACGAAAGGATTATCACTACAATGAGACGGAAGAATTATATTACCAGGTGGAGGGCGACATCACCGTGAAGATCCAGGAGGATGGAAAGGCCGTCAGCATCCCGGTGAAAGAAGGTGACATTTTTCTATTGCCCGGGAAAGTGCCGCATTCGCCCATCCGGCCCGCGAACACCGTCGGCCTCGTGATCGAATGCAAAAGAACAACCTCGGAGGAAGATGGGCTGATCTGGTTTTGCGAGAATTGCAATAACAAGCTGCACGAGTATAAATTTCACCTTTCCGATATTGAAAAGGACTTTCTTCCGCGCTTCCGGGAGTTCTACAGTTCGAAGGAACTCAGAACCTGTAAAAAATGCGGGACGGTAATGGAAGCGGACCCGCGATTTGCATCATGAACGGCATTGGTTATTTTCATTCACCTGTCGGCGACCTGTTGATCACCTCGCGACAGGATAAAATCACCGGCGTCAGTATTTTTAAGGGTGAACGGTCTGATGATGTGATAACGCCTGTGATTGAGCAGTGCGTCTCCGAGCTCGAGGAATACTTTTTTTCCGGCCGGAAATTTTTTACGGTGGAGTTGAGCCTCTCCGGTTCCGATTTCCAAAACAAAGTATGGAATGAGCTGCTGTTGATTCCCTATGGCAGAACGGTCTCTTATCTCGGGCTGGCTATGCGTATCGGCGACATCAACAGTGTGCGGGCTGTGGGTCTCGCGAACGGTCAGAACCCGATCGCGATCCTTGTTCCGTGTCACCGGGTGATTGGCAGCAACGGGGACCTGGTGGGATACGGGGGAGGCCTGGATAAGAAGACATGGCTGCTGCAGCACGAGGGCGCCTTCTCCGAGCAGTTATCGCTTTGGGGCACGCGTGGCTGAAGGTCTGGCAACTGAAGGTTTACATTACAGGAACATGAACGCATGGTAATCCGTCATTCAGATGAGGTTTGAGAAGTCGATCCGGTTTGCGCGGAAGCTGGACAGGGACGATCCGATGGCATCGTTCAGGAAAAGGTTTCTGATTCCGCGGATCGGCGGGCGGTCGGCGATCTATTTCAATGGAAACTCACTGGGCCTTCAGCCGAGGACTGCTAAGAAATTTATCGGGGAAGAATTGGACGACTGGGCCAGGCTGGGCGTGGAGGGGCACGTGCACGCCCGCCGGCCATGGATCGAATATCACAAGCGCTCGAAGAAGCTGCTGGCGAACCTGACAGGCGCCCGGCCGATCGAGGTGGTGGCCATGAATCAGCTCACGGTGAACCTGCACCTGTTGATGGTTTCTTTTTACAAACCGGCGGGCAGAAAGTTCAGGATCATTACCGAAGCGGGCGCATTCTCCTCGGACCAGTATATGCTGGAGTCGCAGGTTAAGTTTAATGGGCTGGAACCCGCCAACACGCTCATCGAGCTGCGCCCCCGAGAAGGCGAATTCTGCCTCCGAACGGAAGATATCGTTCAGGCCATACGCACACACGCGGATGAGTTGTCCCTGATATTGCTAGGGGGTGTTCAGTATTATACCGGCCAGTTTTTCAACATCGGGCAGATCACGGCGGCGGCGCACGAAGCCGGGGCGCTTGCGGGATTCGACCTTGCGCACGCCATTGGCAACGTCGCCCTGACCCTTCACAAAGGCGAGGTCGACTTCGCGGCCTGGTGCAGCTACAAATATCTCAACTCCGGCCCGGGCGCCATCGCCGGAATCTTTGTTCACGAACGGCACGCGCGCCGGAACGACCTTCACCGGTTTGCCGGATGGTGGGGTCATGATGAAGCGGAGCGCTTTCAGATGAAAAAAGGATTCAAGCCAATGCCCGGCGCGGATGGGTGGCAGGTGTCGAACCATCCGGTTCTCGCAGGCGCGGCCCACGTGGCCGCTCTTGAGATCTTCCGCGAAGCAGGGATGAAAAACCTCATCAGGAAAAGTAAACTCCTCACGGGTTATCTGGAATTTATTCTCAACAGCATCGATCCACGGGGCGAACACTTCCGACTCATCACGCCGTCCAATCCGGACGAGCGTGGCTGCCAGCTTTCACTTTTGATGAAGCGAAACGGCAGGACGACCTTTGGCCGGCTCCTCAAGGAGGGAGTGATGGCCGACTGGCGCGAGCCGGATGTTATTCGTGTGGCGCCGGTGCCATTATACAACACCTTCCAAGAAGTGTTCAGGTTCGGAGAGGTATTTGCAGACGCGCTTCGGAAATGAGCTGATGTCCAATGAATACGCAAACGAAACATATCGCTATTATCGGTGCAGGTCTGGTTGGCTCGCTTCTTTCGATATATCTTTCCCGGCGGGGTTATCGCGTCTCCGTGTTTGAGCGCAGGGATGACCTGCGCAAGGACGTCCGGCAGCAGGGGCGGTCGATTAACCTTGCCCTCAGCGCGCGTGGAATCAGGGCGCTGGAAGAAGTGGGGCTGGCAGCAGAGGTCAGGAAGCTGGCCGTGCCCATGCATGGCAGGATGATGCACGACCGGAAGGGAACGTTGACCTTTCAGCCGTACGGAAGACAGGGACAGTACATCAATTCGATCTCGCGCGCCGGCCTGAACGGAATGTTGATAAGCAAAGCCGAAGAAAACAATGTCCGGTTCTTCTTCAACCGAAGATGCACGGCAGTTGATCTTGCCGGCACCTCAGCCAGTTTTCAGTCCGCCAGCGGCGACCTTCAAACTCAGACGTTCGACGTCGTGGTCGGCGCGGACGGCGCTTTCTCGGCGGTGCGGTCCGCCATGCAGGTCACCGATCGCTTTGATTACTCGCAGGAGTACCTCCAGCATGGCTACAAGGAGCTCCATATTCCCGCGGGTAAGAGCGGCGACCATGTTATGGAAAAAAACGCGCTCCACATCTGGCCACGCGAAAGTTACATGATGATCGCCCTTCCCAATACGGACGGAAGTTTCACCTGTACTTTATTTTTTCCGTTCGAAGGGGATTTATCGTTTGCGTCGCTGACCGATGACGACCGGATTATCTCTTTTTTCAAGGAAGTATTTCCCGACGCGCTGCCCCTACTCGCAGCGCTCACGGAAGAATTCAACAGGAATCCTACGGGCTCTCTCGTGACGGTCAGATGTTTTCCATGGGTACGGAACCAGACCTTGTTGATCGGCGATGCCGCGCATGCCATCGTCCCGTTTTATGGACAGGGCATGAATGCGGGATTTGAGGATTGCCGCATGCTCAACGTGTTGCTTGATCAATATGCCGGCAACTGGCCGCAGGCGCTCGGGACCTTTCAACAAATGCGCAAGAGAGATTGCGACGCGATCTCGCACCTCGCCTACGACAACTTTGTCGAGATGCGCGACCTCGTCGCCGATCCCGGATTCTTGTTGAGAAAGAAGATCGAAGCGAAGATTCACGAATTGTATCCTGAAAAATGGATACCGCTTTATTCGATGGTCACCTTCCACGACGACATAAGCTATTGGCAGGCTTACACCACGGGGAAAAAACAGGAAAAGATCATGGACGCTGTGATGAGCCAACCGCAGATCTCCTCACGCTGGCAGCAACTTGACTTTGATAAGATCGTGAAAGAGCTGGATTAACTGGCAATGTGGAGCTTGTAGACCTCGTACCGGTCGAGGATATCCCTCACGTAATTGATAGGCTCTTCACATTTGCAGTACCCCGCGGTCACGATCGGGTCCTCGAAGATTTCCGGATCGGATTTTCGCGACAGATAAAATTCAACATTGTCAAACCATAATTGCGGATCCTTGCCATACTTTGCCGTCAGTCTTTGGGCGTCCACCACATGAGACAACCCGACATTGTAAGAAGCGAGCGTGAATTTCAACCGTTCATTGGGATCCGGTATTTTCGCCGACCAGTATTTATCCAGGAACCTCAGGTATCCGACCCCGGCGTTGATACTCTGTTTCGGATCATCCAGGTTGAAGGCTCCGAATTCATTTGCCGTACGGGGCATCAGCTGCATCAGCCCGCGCGCGCCCGCCCACGATTCTCCCCGCGGCATGAAATGAGATTCCTGGTAAATGAGTGACGCGAGAAGTCGCCAGTCCCATCCTAAAGAGTCCGCTCCCTGCCGGATCAGGCTATCGTAGGGCGACAACATGTTTCCTCCCATTGATGAGTATTCGCTTGTCATCCTTACAAGCGACGTGCGCGGACTCTTGAAGTACCGGTTATAGATCACCATGAAGGTGGGTTCTTTCTTGATCTTCGTCAACCATTGATTGATGGCATTGAGCAACTGCGGCGAATTCTTTCGCGTCGCCCACGCCACCTGCTGCGACATGCTGACCGCCGTGTTGATATCCAGATGAGGATAATAAAAAGCGTTTACGCGCGCCATCATATTGTCTGCAATGGTATAGTCGATGTCGCCAACAGCCACTTTGCGGATGAGGGATTCGCTCTCTGATGTGGAAGTGTCCGCAACGATGTCTACGTCACCTCCGATCTCCTCTGAGAGATGCTCCAGGCGGTTTTCGAAACTGGACCCGGCAAGCACGTAAACGCGTTTCCCGATCAATTCCACCGGATTGCGGATAAGGCTGCGGTTAATTTCGTCCTGCGTCATCTGGCGCCAGTTGTCTGGCTTGCGCTGCACTAAAACCTGGTAGGAATTAAAGTGCGGTTTACTGAAAGCCACATATTTCCTCCTGTCTTTTGTGACTGTCAGCGGGAAGGCAATAAGATCGCCTTCACCCTTGTTCAGCTGATCCATCGCGCGGTTGATGCCGGAAGTTATTTTGACCTTCAGGTCGACGTTGATGTGTTTTGCAAACAAACTCAGCAGCTCGTATTCATAGCCCATCGGCTCTCCTTTGTAAATGAAATAACTGACGGAATTATTGTCTACGAGCGCGTTGATATAGCCCCTTTTCACAATGGCATCGAGGTCTGACGACACTTCGGGGTCTTTGGCGAAATTCACCTGCTGCGATGGGTCACAGGAAGTAAAAAGTGCAAAAACAAGAGCCA
>DASVOT010000535.1:0-2640 GCA_036383235.1 Chryseosolibacter sp. | reverse complement strand
GGTAATTGACTATCCCGGCCGGATGCGTTGCGGATGCCTGCGGATGACAGCGGGTGCGTTAACATCTCGTCGATTTCACGATTACGAGGGATATGGGGAAATACGGATATGCGGATATATGGATATACGGATATACGGATCTATGGATATACGGATCTATGGAAATACGGATCTATGGAAATACGGATCTATGGATATATGGGTAGAGGGATCGGCATTCGGAATGAGATGCGGGTGAAAAGGAGCAGAGAGCACCAGGCGCGTTCAGCTCATTTCCAGAATTCGTCTTCGGTGTTATCCCTGAACTTTGTTTCGGCATGAAGCGAGCTGACCACCTCGAGCTGGCGGGGAGTAGCTTTCTTCTGGACCTCATTGAACAAGACGCGCTCCTCGAAACGGATGTGGCTGTCAAGGGTTTCTTCAATCAGGCTGAGGGATTTTTCCACCTCTTTCTGGTCCCTGAACAGGCGCGACAATTTCCTGTGTTCTCCGATTGCTTTTTTTACCAGCTCATTGTCCGTGCCGAGAATCGGGAAGATGTGCTGTTCCTCCTCCCTGAAGTGCGGCTCGATGTGGTTTGCGAAAAACCAGTCCGCATATCGCTTGATACGCAGAACCTCCACGCCTTTAGAAAACCCCTTGCGAATCTTCCAGCATAGCAGCAGGCTGTGGTGATGGTCGCGGCTGAACGGCTGAAGCGATTGATCGCGTCTGATTGGTTTCTGGTCTTCCATAATTCAAAAATGCGATGGCCCGAATCTGAAACTCACAGGTCGCCGCGCTTGTTCTTCAAAGGTTTTTTAGCGCCTCAAACAAGACTCTGGCGTGATTGCGCTCCCGGTCTTTCGATGCATACAAAAGGGTGACTTTCTTTGTCTCGCTGATTTTTCTAACGCGCCTGAGCGCTGCTTCGTGTTGCTGCAGTTCGCGCAGGTAGCGGGCAGAGAACTCATCATAGCCTGTCTTCTGCTCATGGAACCATTTTCTCAGCGAGGGGGATGGCGCAAGTGTCTTGTTCCATTCGTCCAACCGGGCGCGCGCTTTGCTGATGCCGCGCGGCCACAGCCGGTCGATGAGCATGCGGTAGCCATCCCCGCGCTCCGGACTTTCATAAATCCTCTTGAGTTGAATCTTCAGACGGTCACCCACGCAATTGTTTTTCCAAAGATAGCGATTTGGGAAAGAGAATATTATTCTCGAGGTGAATGTGCAAATGGAGATCCTCCTCGAATTCCTGAAGAAGCGCATAGGTAACGCGGTACGTTCCGCAAGCGTCCTCGGGCGGGTTGTATCCGTTGCTTAAGCCGGAGATCTTTCTGAAGCGGTCGCCTTCCGTGTTGTGCTCATCCATCATCATCTGAATGGGATTCTGCACCGTGCCGAAATACGGCTGCCCGACTCCTTCACCCGGCTGCGTCTTCGCCATCTTGCGGATAAAGGGGAACAACACGAGCTCTTCTTTTTTCATGTGCGCAGCGAGCTCGCCCCCGCAGGATTTGAATTCCCGGGCGATTTCGAACAGCTCGGGATGGCGGCTGCCATGCACGCTGCAAAGTTTACTGAGATAGGCGTTGAGAACGGGAATCTTCTCCTCGACATAACGGTGATGTTTTTTCTCGATGTGGTCAGCAAGGCGATCGAGGGCCCAGGCCTGAAAATCGAAAGCCTCTTCCGGCGTTTGGCGCCAGAGGGCCTCGATCTCGCCGATCACCCTCTCCGGGTCCATGTTCCTGGGCTCGCAGGCTTCGCGAATGCTGCGGTTGCCTTTACAACAAAAATCAATACCGTGATCTTTGAATATCTGAGCCGTGCGGTAGTCCTCCGCTACGATCTCGCCGATGGTTTTATTGTTTAGTTCAGTCATATTATAATTGCTTCGTATAACGTTCTGTTTTCAGAAGAAGGATTTATAGAGAACCGGACTCCAGTACATGATCAAATAAAAGAACGCAAATCCGGCGAACGATATCAGCAACGCCCAAACCCAGGCGGGAATCGCCTTCGGTGTTTCCGATCCGCGGATGATGAACTCATCGTTCGTTTCGCTTCCGTATGCATTGATGGTGATCGGGATCTGCTGGTCCACCACCTCGTTTTCCTTAAGGCCCACCACAGCAATATCGGGACCGTTGCGGACTTCAAAGGGAATGGCCCTTGTACCCTCCACACCCTGCGATGATCTGGCGACGATCCGCAACCGGTGTTTCCCGTCGGGGATCTTCGTGGTGTCGAGTATGAGCTTCGCCGGCGGCGCAAACTCTGCAAATGGCCGTGATTCCTCGTCCAGGAACACCTTTACAATTCTTTTGTCTTCCATGCAATTACCTGTTGGGATTCAATACGACATTTTTAATATGATCAGATCCGGTTTCGCCGGGCCTCACGAGGAATTTTAGGCTCAACACCAGGGTAACGGTGACCAGCGCCACGGCCGACCAGGTAATGATGTAGTCCAGGGTGCCCGTGGGACCCGCGCCATGGGTGATGGTTTGCAGGACTTTCGGTTGGTTCTTCCTGCATACCTCGCACGCCAGCAGGACGGGTACATTCAGCATCAGGAAGGCAAGAGTGGTGACAAGTTTTTTCATAGGTTCCGGTTATGGATTCGATTCTTTCATGACGCTGTCGCGGATTTTCTTG
>DASVOT010000534.1:0-6233 GCA_036383235.1 Chryseosolibacter sp. | reverse complement strand
ATTTCTGCCGGTTCGGTTCTGCTGATCGTATTCACCTTAAGGATCCAGGTGCCGTTTAATGCGCTGCCTTCTTCAGGGGAAAATCCAAAGAGGTCGTTCCTCAGCGACGCGTCAGTGAAGACCGCGTTCGGTTCGAATTCTATTTCATCGTCTTTTTTGACGCCGATAAATTTCTGCTGCTCGTTCTTTTCGACCTTCTCGATGGGAACCGACGCGTGCTCTTTCCTGGGCGATCCGGCATCCCCGGCGCCGGCTTCTTTCGGCCAGATGTCGCCGAACAAGGAGTCCTGCGCCTCGCTCACTTCAGGATAGGTGACCTTGCCGAACCTTTTCCGGAGGTCGGAAAGGGTCTCATCCACAGTCTTGTCGTCTACATTGATCTTGTACGATTTTATCTTCGTTTTGGCCGAAAGGTCATAGGTGAAATCCTCAACCAGCCCGATCTCGTATTCGAATTCGAAGTCCTTCTGCGCATCCCAGTCGATTTGATTGGTTTTCTCATGGTTGGGCAGGGGTTCGCCGAGAATTCTCAGGTTATTGTCCTTGATATAGTCGGTTATTTTGTGCGACAAGAGATGGTTGACCTCGTCGATGAGGATGGACTTGCCGAACATTTTTCTGATCACACCGGCGGGTACTTTGCCCTGGCGGAAGCCTTTGATATTGGCTTTCCGGGCATAATCTTTCACTTTCTCTTCCACCTTCGGCTGATAATCGCCCTCGTTTAATTTGATCTTGATTAAACCTTCGGTGTTCGTCTTCTTGTCTAATGTGATTTCCAAAATTTCTGCGTTTGATGTTAAACAAATCAGGCACCCGCGGAACTTCGTCAGCCAACCCTACCGGGGTTGCCATTCGCATCCGGAGCTGCCTGCTGGCGACCCGCTGCCGGCACCAGAACCGGTCTTTACTGGCGCACCCTTTCACTTTACCTGTGCGGATGAAGGGACTCGAACCCCCACGCCTTTCGGCACCAGATCCTAAGTCTGGCGCGGCTGCCAGTTACGCCACATCCGCTTAATTTTTCGTTGCCAGCTCCTGAGTCTGGCGCGCCCGCCTCTGCTGATGCCTGCGCACTGGTCAGGCATTCATGCTGCTCGCGTGAGCGGGCTGTGCACATGCGGGGGCGCGGCTGCCATCCCGATAGCAATCGGGAACGCCACATCCGCTTAATTTTTCGTTGCCAGCTCCTGGGTCTGGCGCGTCTGCCTGCCTGCGCCTGGGTTCCCAGGACTTTACCAGTAGCCTCCTGACCAGCGTCGATGAGGCAGCGAATCGGCTTTTATACCTCCAGGCACGGGCAGATCCAAAAAGGAGCGCAAATTTAGGGATATTTCGGGAATAAAGAATAATTTCTCATTGTTTAACTCTGTACATGCGCGTTGAACTTTTAAAACCGTTAAATTACGTGTGAACATAAAGTCAGGGCGAAACTTTTAGTTTATCAATGATGGTAATAGATACCGAGCAGGAGAAAAAAGAAATTCTAAATCGTTACCGGAGGCTATTACGCAAAGCAAAACCCATACTGAAGGAGGGAGACGCCAAACTGATCAAGAAAGCGTTCTCCATTGCCGCGCAGGCGCATAAGGACATGCGAAGAAAATCCGGCGAGCCCTTCATCTTTCACCCTCTTTCCGTCGCCGAGATATGTACCGAAGAGATCGGCCTCGGTACCACCTCCATCATTGCGGCGCTGCTCCACGATGTGGTGGAAGACACCGACCTTGAGCTGGCCGACATCGAACGGATCTTCGGAAAAAAGATCACGCGGATCATCGACGGATTGACCAAGATCCGGGGGGTATTCGAATTCGGCACTTCCCAGCAGGCGGAGAATTTCCGCAAAATGCTCTTCACGCTTTCCGAGGACGTACGGGTGATCCTCATCAAACTTGCCGACCGGCTGCATAACATGCGAACGCTTGACAGCATGCCGCGCAACAAGCAATTGAAGATCGCTTCCGAAACGATCTACCTCTACGCTCCGCTTGCACACCGGCTGGGACTAAACGCCATGAAGACGGAGCTCGAAGACTTGTATCTGCGTTTCACCGACCGCCACATCTACGACACCATCTCGCAGAAAATCGATATTACGAAGGCGGTCAGAAACAAGTTCATCAAGCAGTTTATGGCGCCCATCGGCGAGGAGCTCGACAAGCTCAAGATCGGGTATGAGATAAAGGGCCGTCCGAAATCCATCTATTCTATTTGGAATAAAATGCGGAAGCAGAATATTCCGTTCGAGGAAGTGTTTGACCTGTTCGCGATACGGATCGTGCTTGACACCCCCGTCGAACAGGAAAAGGCACTCTGCTGGCAGGTGTATTCGATTGTCACCGACTTTTATACCCCCAATCCGGACAGGCTGCGCGACTGGATCAGCACGCCCAAGGCAAACGGTTACGAGTCTCTCCACACAACGGTGATGGCCAAGAACGGCCAGTGGGTGGAGGTTCAGATCCGCACCAAGCGAATGGATGAGATTGCGGAGAAAGGCTATGCCGCCCACTGGAAATACAAGGACACGAGCGCGACGGCTGAATCCAACCTGGAGAAGTGGCTTGCGCGCGTGCGCGACCTGCTCGAACAACATAACCATTCGGCGCTGGATTTTGTCGATGACTTCCGCGGAAATCTTTTCAGCGACGAGGTGTTTGTGTTTACGCCGAAAGGCGAGTTGAAGAATCTTCCTTACGGGTCTACCGCCCTTGACTTCGCCTTTGAAATTCACACCCAGGTGGGATCAAAATGCATCGGAGCCAAGGTCAACAACAAGCTCGTCCCTATAAATTATGTGCTGAAGAACGGCGACCAGATCGAAATACTGACCTCGCAAAAACAGAAACCCCACGAAGACTGGCTGCGGTTTGTCGTGAGCTCCAAGGCGAAAGCCCGCATCAAGGAGGAATTGAAGGAAGACAAAAAGAAACTGGCGGAGGAAGGAAAAGAGATTGTGCTGAGAAAAATGAGGCAGCTGAAAGAGGAGCCCACCCAGCAGGTACTCGAGCAGATGCGGGATTATTTTAAGGCGCCCACTCATTTTGATTTTTATTTCCGCGTGGGCGCGGGCTTCATCACGCCCGCCGACCTCAAGCGATTCGTTGAGAATAAACCCGCTTCGCCGATACGCTCGAAGCCGAACGTCCCCATTGCCGATGCAAAACCGGTCGAGCAGGAAATCGGAAGGATCAAAGGCCGCTATGAAGACAGCCTGCTCATCGGCGAGGATATGGATCTGGTGGATTATAAGCTGGCCAAGTGCTGTACACCGATTCCCGGCGATGATGTGTTCGGGTTTGTCACTGTAAACGAAGGCATCAAGATCCACCGCACCAACTGCCCGAACGCGCCTGAACTGTTGTCGCATCACGGGAACCGGGTAGTGAAAGCCAAGTGGACGTCGCAGCATGAGGTGGCATTCCTTACCGGACTGAGAATCAGGGGCGCTGACCGCGTCGGGCTGATCAACGACGTGTCCAGAATCATCTCCGAAGAACTGAAGGTGAACATGAGCTCGATGTCAATTCACACGGATTCCGGGATTTTTGACGGAGAAATAATGTTATACGTGAACGATACACGCCATCTGGAGCAATTGATCAGCAAATTACTCAGCGTTGAGGGCGTAATAAAAGTGAGCCGATTTGACTCTAAAGAATAATTCGCTTTTGAAAGGGGGATGCGAATGTTATCTTTGACCCCGCAATTAAATATGCCGCTCAATCCAACGATATACGAAGAAGTGAGGAAGATATTCACTGCTTATCTTGAAAACAAGGAACTGAGGAAAACGCCGGAGCGATACGCCATCCTGGAGGAGATCTACTCGAGAACCGGGCATTTTGATGTGGAGTCGCTGTACATCAGCATGAAAAACAAGAATTATCGCGTGAGCCGGGCGACGGTCTACAATACGCTTGACCTCCTGGTTGAGTGCGACCTCGTATCGAAGCACCAGTTCGGAAAAAATCTTGCTCAATACGAGAAATCGTACGGTTACAAACAGCACGATCATCTGATCTGCACCGATTGCCATAAGGTGGTGGAATTTTGCGATCCCAGGATCCAGAATATCCAGACGACGGTTGAGGAGATCCTTCATTTCAATGTGCTTCACCATTCACTCATCCTGTACGCGGCGTGTACGCGTGAGAACTGTGAGAACAAAAAAGTTGACATAAACCCCTTGCCATGATTTTTGAACAAGAAGTAAAGGAAAATGTACTGGTTTTGAAATTGTCGGGCGATCTGATCGGGGAAGACAACGGTGCAAACATCCTGGAAAAAGTAAACAATGCCATCCAGGATCAGATCCGCATATGCATTGTCGATATTTCGAAGCTGAGGTACATCAACAGCAGTGGCATTGGCGTGCTGATCACGATCCTGACGAAATTCCGCAACAAAGGAGGGGAGGTTTATCTGATGAAGCCCTCGGAAACGGTGCAAAAGCTTCTGGTGATCACAAAGCTGAACGCCATTTTCCACATCGTTCAGAGCGAAGAAGAAGTTTTTAAAACAGCCAGGAAATAACATGTCCAAGGTAGATGTATTGTTAGGCCTTCAATGGGGTGACGAAGGCAAGGGAAAAATTGTGGATGTACTGGCGCCCCGGTACGATGTGGTGGCCCGGTTCCAGGGCGGCCCGAATGCCGGCCATACGCTGGAATTCGATGGAATAAAACACGTTTTACATCAAATCCCGTCCGGAATTTTTCGCGAGACGACAAAGAACGTGATCGGAAACGGCGTGGTGCTGGACCCGATCGTCTTCCGGATGGAGATCGAGAAGCTTCAGAAGTACAACCTGAACGTCAGGGAAAATCTATTTATCTCGAAGAAAGCGACCGTGATCCTGCCGTCGCACAAGCTGCTCGACCAGGCGTATGAAAAATCAAAGGGCGAGAACAAGATCGGGTCGACATTAAAAGGAATCGGCCCCGCTTACCAGGATAAAGTAGGCAGGCAGGGGCTGAGGGTCGGCGATATTGTGGCGAGTGATTTCATCGAAAGATTCAAAAGGCTCACTGCTTTCCACTTTCATATTCTCAGGGATTATGACATCGAATACGATTGGAATGATCTCGAGAAACAATTTTTTGATTCTGTGGCGCTGCTGAAGGAGTTCAAGCTTATCGAGAGCGAATATTTTCTCAACCGGGAATTAAAAAACGGCTCGGGCATTCTGGCGGAGGGCGCGCAGGGCGCGCTGCTGGATATTGACTTCGGCAGCTATCCGTTTGTGACGAGTTCGAGCACGGTGACGGCCGGCGCGTGCACCGGGCTGGGCATTGCGCCGAGGCATATTGGCGAGGTCTTCGGAATCTTCAAAGCCTATAGCACGCGCGTGGGAAGCGGCCCGTTCCCGACCGAGCTCCTCGATGAGCAGGGCGAACTCATGCGCAAGCAGGGCAATGAGTTCGGGTCCACTACCGGCCGGCCCAGGCGTTGTGGCTGGATCGACCTTCCGTCGCTCAAATATTCCATTATGATCAATGGCGTGACGCAGCTTCTGATGATGAAAGCGGATGTGTTGGATGTCTTTCCCGTCATCAAGGTATGCACCGGTTACCGGCTCAGAGACGGTAGCCTTACCGATGCGTTGCCGTACGAGCTGGTTCACGAGAAGATCACGCCGGTATATGAAGAGCTGCCGGGGTGGAACTCCCCGATATCGGCGATTTCCGAAGATCAAATGCCCGGCGCGCTTCGAGACTACATTGATTTCCTGGAGAAGCGGTTGAATGTTCCTATCACCCTGATTTCCACGGGGCCTGACCGCAAACAGACCGTTTACCGGCATCCTTTTCTCGGCCAGGCTGTTGCCGGCTAGGAGGGGATTCGCGGTCACCAGGGGGCTGCCGGGAAGTTTTTTTGATCGGTCACTTTTCACGCGCTGAAAATTTGCATTTCTTTGCGCCCTCCCTGCGTTTTGCGTCGTGGTGAGGAAAAAACATCCGGCCCGGCAGGGAAAAAAGTTTTAACACCACTTGCACAGTGAGGCGCGAATACATACCTTTGCACTCCCATTTTGGAAGGAAGTGGTCAGGAAGAAGTAAAACAGAGGCTCCGGGTATAACGGGACTCACATTTGATCAGCGACTCACCTAGGTTTTAAGGACTTTGGTGTAGGGAGTTGGTTGAGACGTTCTTTGAATAGATGGTTAATTGATAGCGGACCCCCTGAATGATCATTTACATTTGGTCATTACAGGGAATGATTCTTA
>DASVOT010000533.1:0-1802 GCA_036383235.1 Chryseosolibacter sp. | reverse complement strand
GCCCTTGAGCACGACATTGCACTGCGTCTCGACGGCCCGGAGGCTTGCCGTTGAGTCGGTGGTAAAATACGGGTTTCCAATTCCCGCGCCGAAGATCACGATGCGGCCTTTCTCCAGGTGTCGGATGGCCCTGCGACGGATAAACGGCTCGCAAACCTGCTCCATTTTGATCCCGGACATCAGGCGGGTGTACATCCCATGCCGCTCCAGCGCGCTCTGCAGCGCCATGCCGTTAACGACCGTCGCCAGCATACCCATGTAATCACCCTGAACCCGGTCAATGCCAAGTGTTTCCGCCTGCCCGCCCCGAAAAATATTTCCTCCTCCAATGACAATGGCGATTTCTACGCCCTGTTCCACCACCGACTTGATCTCATCGCAATATTGCTCCAGCACCACCGGGTCGAGGTTGGTGCCTTTGGATGATCCCTGCAATGATTCACCGCTGAGCTTAAGCAGAATTCGTTTGTATTTCACCATGTGTTTCGAGACCTTTTTCCGTTTAAGCCTGCCTGGCATGCGCCAGCTTTCAAATTGTGCAAATATAGGGAAGTAATAAAATTACGCCGGATTAAATTCAATGAGCACCTGATTTTTTTCCACGCCCTCGCCTGTCCGAACTTTTACTGACTTTACCGTTGCGTCGCCGGGCGCTTTTATGACGTTCTCCATTTTCATGGCTTCCAGAATGATGAGCGCATCACCCGCCGATACCCGGTCGCCCTCCTTCACTTTAAGGTTGATGATCAGACCGGGCATGGGCGCCCTGACGTGGTTGACCTTTGCGCCTGCGCTTGCACTCATGCCCATTTTTTCGAGGAGCACATCGAACTTATCCTTCAGGATGACCGGATAGATCCTTCCGTTCACTTTTATCGCAACGCGTTTTCTTTCCACGTCGGTTTCCGTCAATTCAGCGCGATAACTCCGGTCATTCATTATAATATGAAAGTAGCCATCCCGGACAGCAACCAAATCCCACGTCACGGCCTTACCATTCACGATGAAACCGTTTTCCGCGATCTCTACTTCAAATGCATCCTGGTTAACCTTCGCCGAGTACATGTTCTTAAAAGTATATTACCGGAAGTGGAATTCAATTTTCTTTTGGCGGTCCAACTTAATGAATATTCTCCATGTGCTGACAGCGGCCTTTTTATATTCTTAAAATATATTACATTTGCGCATCCTCAATTTTTGAGGAAGGGGTGCCTTACAACAACGGGCTGAGATTATACCCATAGAACCTGATGCCGGTAATTCGGCCGAAGGGAGGCAAGCATGCTGAGGACGAAAGTTCTTTGGCAGGCGGGTTAAACGCAAGCACGTGCATTCCCCTGTGCACGGCGGGTTTAAACCAATTTTCAATCATGGTAACATTTTTATTTTGCCGGTTTTGTCATCGCATTGGCAAAACGGGTCGGGTTTCGGCGGCGACAGCAGCGTTGTTCCTGACCTTATCAACTGGTGCTTTAGCACAACACCTCGTTACTGGCGTCGTACGGGATGCGGAAACCCGGGAATCGCTGGTAAACGCAACCGTCCACCTTAAGGACACGAAACGCTATGCGCTCACAGACGCGTTCGGCAGGTTTACATTGAACCGGGTACCGGCCGGAACCGCCGTTCTCGAAGTGACCTACATCGGCTACAAGGACGCCGAAAGACCACTGGCTGTGGATCAAGACGTCGATGTGGAGATCACCCTTGAGCCGGCTTCTGTCATCACTGAAACGGTGGTGGTAAGGGCGACAAGGGCCACCGGAAAAACACCCACAACATTCACCACGCTCACGGAGGAA
>DASVOT010000532.1:0-8396 GCA_036383235.1 Chryseosolibacter sp. | reverse complement strand
GCTCACATCACTCTGAATATTTATGTACGATAACCTTCGACCTGTTCTGCAAAAAGAATTGAATGACATCCGTGAAGCCGGCCTCTATAAAAAGGAAAGGATCATTACCACGCCGCAGGGGGCGCTCATCACCACCAATGGTAAGGAAGTGATCAATTTTTGCGCAAACAACTACCTCGGACTTTCCGCGCATCCACGGGTCATCCAGGCCGCAAAAGACGCGATCGATACGCATGGATATGGGATGTCTTCCGTCCGATTTATCTGCGGGACGCAGGATATACACAAGGAACTGGAGAAGAAGATCTCCGGATTTTTAGGAACCGACGACGCGATCCTTTACGCAGCGGCTTTCGATGCGAACGGAGGGGTGTTCGAGCCACTGTTCGGCGCCGATGACGCCATCATTTCAGACGAACTGAACCATGCTTCCATCATTGACGGCGTCAGGCTGTGCAAAGCTCGCCGGTATCGATATAAGCACAATGATATGGAAGACTTAAGAAAACAGCTTGTTGATGCCCGGTCGGGTGGCGCGAAACACGTGGTCGTGGTAACAGACGGGGCGTTTTCCATGGATGGAACGATCGCGCAGCTGGACAAGATCTGCGACCTTGCGGAAGAGTTCCAGGCACTGGTGATGAGCGATGAATCGCATGCCACCGGCTTCATCGGAAAAACAGGAAGGGGCGTTCATGAGTACAGGGGAGTGATGAATCGCGTCGATATTATCACAGGAACACTGGGAAAAGCGCTCGGCGGGGCATCAGGCGGGTTTACCGCGGCGAGAACGGAGATTGTCGAAATGCTGCGGCAGCGATCGCGGCCGTACCTCTTCTCAAATACCCTGGCGCCTTCCATCACCGGGGCATCTATAGAGGTTTTTAACATGCTTTCCGAAACCACGAGCCTCAGGGACAAGCTGGAAGAAAACACGAAGTATTTCAGGAAGAAAATGACGGAAGCCGGCTTTGACATACGACCGGGCGAACATCCGATCGTCCCCATCATGCTGTATGAGGCTGCCCTGGCCCAGAAGTTTGCTGACCGCTTGCTGGAAAAAGGAATCTACGTGATCGGATTTTTTTACCCGGTCGTGGCAAAGGGGCAGGCGCGGATCCGCGTCCAGATCTCCGCTGCCCACGAACGGTCCCATCTCGACCAGGCCATCAAGGCTTTTACCCAGGTAGGTCAGGAGTCAGGCGTGCTGAAGTGAGATTCAAACGCCGGCCCGCTCACGCGGTCAGTTTCTGTCGTGCAATCGTGCGGCCGCGGTTACAAGCTGGAGGGGTTATTTAATTCCAAACTCCTTTTTCTTTTTCTCTACGATGTCGCCCATTTTGGAAGTGTCTTTTGCCATCAGCCCGAACGCGGGATCGATGTTTCGGGCGGGGAAGAAATAGATGGGATTTTTTTTCCCCTTGAGCTTCAGCCTGTAAAGATTAAAGAACGGTATGATCTTCAGGGATTTGACATCGGGCCAGCTGAACCGGATATTCTTGTCGCCTTCAATGATGACGATTTTATTTTTTCCGATGGCGACGCGTTTGACTTTGTCGTTCACCACGAGAAAAATGTAGAAGAATATAAGGCCAAACGTGACAAAGACCAGGGCGATAAAAAAATTCTTGTCGCTGAACTGGAACTCAATCATCAGCACGCCGGCTACCAGCCATTGGATAAAGGCAAATACCAGGAAAAAGAATTTTGCGAGATAAAACTTCAGCGGACTTGCTTCGATCATTGTCATAATACCGCATTAGTAATACAACCTTAAATTACGAACATTATCGCTCAATGTTTTGCGCCCCCCGTTTTTTCCGGTTTGAGGGTTCCCGCGGGGGCCTGATGCCCGTACTCTCTGGTAGAACGCATTCGTTTTATGTTTATTCCCTTCGAATAGTAACCGGGTCGGCAAGCCGCGTTTAACAGCGATGCGATGGATCGCAGATCAAATTCCGTGCCTTTTGTGCCGGCGTCGAACACTTCGGTATCCGGCACCTCAGGATGCGAGGCGCAACGACTGGGTACGGGTTTATTGCATTGAAAAGAAGAAGTCACTTAATCTTTTTTATGAACAGCGACGAAAACCTCGGTGAATTGCTGATCAAGCTCGGTCTGGCGTTATTGATCGGAACCATCATCGGTGGAGAGCGCGAAGTAAGGAACAAAGCTGCCGGCTTGCGGACGCTGATCCTTATTTGCCTCGGGTCCACCATCTTTACCATTCTTTCTGAAAAACTGGGCGCCTACAGCGAAAGTGGGCGAATTGCGGCCAACATTGTTACAGGCATTGGCTTCCTGGGCGCCGGTGCGATCATGCGCGAGGGCATGACCGTTTCCGGCCTCACCACTGCAAGCAGTATATGGGTGACGGCAGCACTGGGCATGGCCGTTGGCGGAGGCGAATATTACCTGGCGGCTTTTGGAACGCTGGTCGTCCTGGTTGTTCTGACCTTGTTTGGTTACCTCCAGGAATTTGTACTGGGATACATGAAGACCATCGACCTGCACATCACGTTCGCCGGTGAGCATGTGATGGATCTTGAAAAAGAGATGAATAAGTTCAAGCTGAAGTATGAAACGGTGAGGGCGATGAAACGGGAAGGTGATTCTGTTTTTCATTACGAGATTTCCGGGCGGAGGCAGAACCTGAACCGGTTTCTGAGAGCGCTAAACCTGAACCGGGAGATAAAATCATTCGAATACTAACTCTCAGCGGTTTCCTCGTGCGGCACGTCCAGCCAGTTTCCGGGCTCTGTATTGTGCAGGTACTCCAGGATCTTCTGTTCTATCTGATGGGGTTTGAGCGCCCGAAGGTAGCTGCCGTTCCTTGCCAGGATAAGCCTGCCGGTTTCTTCGGAGATCGCCATAACAAGGGTGTCGGTATTTTCAGACATGCCAACCGCCGCGCGATGGCGCAGCCCGAAGTATGCCGGGAGATGGTCGTTCTCGCTAACCGGCAAAATGCAGCGCGCCGCCTTGATCCGACCCTTGTGAATGATGACGGCGCCGTCGTGCAGGGGGCTGTGCTTGTTGAATATTGCCAGCAAAAGCCTCCGGGTTACTTCGGCATTAAGGGAATCACCCGTTTCGGTATAAAACCTCAGTTCGACGTCGCGTGAAAAAACAATGAGCGCGCCGGTTTTCGAAGCTTTCAGGGTCTTCACTGCATCCAGCACCTGCCGGATGTCAAATTCGTCGTGGTACGCATTCCTCCAGTTTGCAATTGTCTTGAAAAAATTCTCGCGGAATTCCGTGCCTCTGCCGATCACCAGCAGAAATTTTCTGATCTCGGGCTGAAAGAGCACGATCATCGCCAGAACACCTACCCCCATGAACTGCCCGAGGATGGTGGTAAGCAGTTCCATCTCTGCCGCTCTTACGATAAGGTACACCAGATATAGCGCAAGGATTCCCAAAAAAATATTCACGGCGATACTGCCCCGAATGAGTTTGTAAACCTGGTAAAGGAGAATGCTCACCAGGGTGATATCAAAGATATCGACCCAGCTTACTTCGAGAAAACCGATTTTAAAAGCGAAGATCATTTAAAAACAAGACTACTTTCATAACGGGCATTCCTGCCAATATATAATATCATATGCTCCCCTCAACCTGCAGGGAAGTAAAAAGTTTGATCAATTCCCTGGCTTCTTTCACATCGTGCACCCGGAGAATATCCGCTCCCTTCAGCAACGCAACCATATTGAGTGCGGTCGTGCCATTGAGCGCCCCGTCCGGCGAGATGCCAAGTGTTTTCCAGATCATCGACTTGCGCGACAGACCGACGAGCACGGGTTTTCCCAGGATGGAAAATTTCTCCAGGTTCCGGGCGATGCGGAAATTCTGCTCGATGGTCTTGGAGAAGCCGAACCCCGGATCAATCACGACATCCTTCACGCCGAGCTCCCGTAAAACCTGAAGCTTCTCATGAAAATAATCCAGTATTTCCTTCAACAAATTTGTGTACCCGGTTTGCCGGGTCATCGTTTGCGGACTACCCTTCATGTGCATGAATATATAAGGGACCTGCAGCCGCGCCACCGTCGTCAACATGTTGATATCGAGATTGCCGCCTGCAATATCGTTGATCATGGAAGCGCCTGCCTCAACTGCTGCCTCGGCGACTCCGCTCCGGAACGTGTCTGCTGAAATAATGGTGCCGGGAAAATTTTTGGAGATGGCGCTGATCCCTTTGATGGTTCTGCTTTTCTCCTCCTCTTCGCTGATTTCGGCTGCTCCGGGGCGAGACGAATATCCGCCGACATCCAGGAAATCGGCGCCCTCTTCAAGCATTTTCTCCGCCTGTTCAAGCAGTGCGCGCTCCGCAACAAACCACCCTCCGTCATAAAAACTGTCGGGTGTCACATTGAGGATTCCCATTACCCTGGGCACGCTCAGATCAATAAGGCGTCCGTTAATGTTAAGTGTTTTGTTTGTTGAAAATGGCGTATTTTGCACCCCTGAAAATTTATGGTCGAAAAAACTGCAATCGAATATAGAGAGGTAATCGGCGCCTGCAAAGCATTGTTCGAAAAGAAAACCAGGGACTATGGCACCGCGTGGCGGATCCTGCGGCTACCCTCGATTACCGACCAGATTTTTATAAAAGCCCAGCGGATACGCAGCATCCAGGAAAAGGGATCTCAGAAAGTGAGCGATCCGGTCAAGGATGAATTCATCGGGATCATCAACTACTGTATCATCGCTATGATCCAGATCAGGCTCGCCGGTTCGGCGGAGCTTGACCTGAAGTTCGAATCACTTGAACGGTTATATGACGAGATCGTCAATGAGACTTATGACCTGCTTCAAAACAAGAACCACGACTATGGGGAAGCCTGGCGCGAAATGCGGGTCACTTCCATCACCGATATTATCCTGATGAAGCTGTTGCGCGTGAAACAAATCGAGGACAATGCAGGCAAGACGCTTGTGAGTGAAGGCGTGAAGGCAAACTACCAGGACATGATCAATTATTCCGTTTTTGCACTGATTAAATTGAAAGGATAATGACGTTTCAAAAAATAGCCGATCAGGTTTCGAGATTCTTCGTCGGAAGCCTGTTTATATTTTCCGGACTGATAAAATTGAATGACCCCATCGGCACCAAAATCAAAATGGAGGAATACTTCGAGGTATTCGCCGAAGACTTTGGGTCTTTCTTCAGCTCCCTCGTGCCGTTCGCCCTGGAGATCAGCATGATGCTCATCATTCTCGAGGTGGTGCTAGGGGTTGCGGTATTGATCTATTATCGCATGAAAACGACAACGGTATTGTTGCTGGCGCTCATGATCTTCTTTACTTTCCTGACCTTTTACTCTGCGTACTTCAACAAGGTGACCGATTGCGGATGTTTTGGCGACGCCATCAAGCTCACACCGTGGCAATCATTTATCAAAGATGCAATCCTCATGTTCCCGGTGTTGCATTTGTTCCGTTACCGGAAAAGATACAGCCCCCTGCTCGGTGAAAGTCAAGGTCACGCGGTCGTGGGTGTCGGCGCCGCCCTTTGTCTTTGGTTGGGAATTTACGCCATCCGACACCTGCCTTTTATTGACTTCCGGGCCTACCGCATTGGCAATCACATTCCCACACAAATGCAGCCCGAGGAACAGCCGATCTTTGAGTACGTGTTTGCCCGCAAGGACAATGGCGAGGAGATCCGTTCGCAGAAATACCTGAGTGACACCACGCAGTACAAGTACGTGAGCGTGGTGCAACTCAATGAAGACAAGACCCGGCCAAAAATCACCGATTACTCGGTGACAGACGTCGAAGGAGAGGATGTCACCGCCCGCACGTTCGAAGGACCGAAATTGCTCTTCATTATCTATGATGTTTCGAAGGCATCGGGCAAGAACATGGATAAAATCACCCGGCTGGCAGAGGCGCTGGACGGAAAACTCGAAATGATGGTGCTGACGGCTTCCGGGGCGAATGAATTTGAAGCCTTCCGGCACGAATACCAGCTGGCGGTTCCATATTATTTCACGGATGCGACGGTGCTGAAAACAATCATTCGCTCAAATCCCGGAATCACCCTGTGGGTAGATGGAACCGTGAGAGGAAAATGGCATCACAACGATACGCCTGAAGCTCAGGAAGTACTTGACCTTGCCCGCAACCGTTAAAAGCCTTTGGCGATGAAGATCTTTCTCATCGGAATGCCGGGATCCGGGAAAACCACCCTTGGCAAAGAACTGGCCGCCCACCTCGGGATCGAGTTTGTGGACCTGGATGCCGAGATCGAAAACGTTGAGGGCAAATCGATTTCTGAGATCTTCAAACAGAAAGGCGAAATGGAGTTCAGGCTGCTGGAGGCAAGGCTCCTTCGCGAATGGGCTGGCGGTAACCGCGACTTTGTGATGGCTACCGGCGGGGGGGCACCCTGCTTTTTTCATGGGATGGACACCATCAACAAATCCGGCCTCAGCATTTTTCTGGACGTTCCTGTGCCGGAGCTCATCGAACGCGTGCGAAAAAATACGGAGCGCCCCCTGCTGGTCAGCCAGGACGAGCAACAGCTCAGAGAAAAGCTCGTGGCCATGCGGGAAAAGAGACAGGATTGTTACCGGCAGGCCCAGGTCACACTTGAAAACCCCTCACTTGAAGAAGCACTGAAAAAAATCGCGCTATAGGCTGAATCCCACGGTGATCACTCCGCGAACGGTTTTGTCTTTCAAATCTGCAACCGGACCTGAGCCGTCGGAAAAAGTATAAGGCTGATACTGGTAGGCTTTACCCGCGGCGTGTATAACGGCAAGATCGACGAAAAAACTCTTGGTCTTAATGCCGAGACCTCCGCTGATACTTGTGATGGTATTATCGGAATCGATGTTGTCTTTAAAGGTGTTTGACTGCACGCCATACCCCGCGCGTACCCTGAAGATGTCATGCCTGAACTCGGCCCCGACCTGGTAATTGATCACCGGCTGGTAAGCGGTCTTGATGTTTTCATTGTCGTTGGTGAACGAGACACGCGAATCTCTTGCCCCGTATTTTGCTTTCGAGGGGTTCACCATCTCCACGTCCGCCGTTAAAAACCCGAACTGTGTAATGAACGCCACGCCACCCCTTAACTTCATGGGGGCAGTGAGGTTATAATCCGAGGTAACGATCTCCGATTTTTCCGGATGATCGCTGTTATCACCGAGAATGGTTGTACCGTCTCCGTAATAATCGAAGTTGTTCCACCGGCTGCTCATGGAAGCGTCCCATGTTTCAGTGAGGCCGTAGAATGTCGGCGTGGTGTACGAGATCCCGAACTGGAAAAAGTCCACCGGTCTGATAATCGTTCCGAAGGTGGCGTTGAATCCGCTCCCTTCGATGTTAAGATTTTCAACGAGCTGTAAATTCTCGAGCGTGTCGGAGGCGAACGTTTCGGTAAAGATCTTCCGGGATTTATATTTCAAAGTCGTGATGCCGATACCTCCTCCAAAAAAGAACTTGTCGCGGATGTTGGCTCCGTATGAAATACTCAGCTGATTGCCGGCGCCCTTTACGTTGATTTCCTCCTGCTGATAGGGATATGTGGCGTCTGTGAAGTACTGATCCTCCGGTCCTGGCGGATTGAGAATAGAAGTGGGACCGATGAGGTAGTTAAAATAGGCAAGGGAAGTAGGCGTGTTGTAATTCGGATACTGGCTTTCGAAAAACTGGTCAGTAGTCTCTCCGTTAGCCTGATCTATGAAATAATCGATGATGGAATTATTTTCGTTGTTTCCGCTGTACAGGGTCGACCGGTTAAAGTCGTTCACCCGCGAAAGGCTGATGCCCAGCGATCCCCCGTAAAAAGAATCATCGCTCTGCCTGGGCATGTTCCAGACGTAGCTCATCCCCGGAATATTAAAAACCGAGCGATTGTCATCGGTGTGGGTTCCAAGGTAATTCGCCGCGCTTTGGTGACCGGCGAGCCCGACGCTGAATGTGAATTCGGATCGGTTATACATCCCGAGGCCGGCAGGGTTTGAAAGAGCCGAGCTGTAATCGCCTCCAAGGGCCGTCTGGCTTCCTCCAAGGCCGAGAATCCTGGCGCTGCCGGAAGGCTGGTTGCGACTGAAAAGAAGCGCACTTTCGGTGTAATCCTGCGCTTGCGCAGGGATAAAATTCGGCAAAACGATAGCCGCCAGGAGTATCCTGAAATATTTTATCGTCATCAAAAAAAATTTTACGTTTAGTCTCTCCCTCTTCTGCCACCACTGCTGGATCCTGAGTTGGTCCGGGTACCTGAGCCGGAACCCGAACTGCTCGACGGTGAATAAGAAGGACTGGAACTGCGGTTCGTCGAGCGGTTATAATCATAGCCGCTATCCGAACTCGTTCCCCATGACCGGGAGCGGTTGTTTTGAGTATTGGTTCGGTTGTCGTAAGTCGGGTTGTTATTGCTGCGG
>DASVOT010000531.1:0-8185 GCA_036383235.1 Chryseosolibacter sp. | reverse complement strand
TATCGACTGTAATATGAACGTGACGTTGACCAGCGCCTCGAAGTTCGCTACGCGTGTGGAGTGGTACATCGAAGACGTTCTTGTCTCCAAATCGATTACCTTCATTAGCCCCATCCACCTGCCCGGTGAGCAGAGAGTTCGGCTCGTCGCATTCAACGCGGCCGGCTGCGACTATGCAACCGAGGAAGTCATCACACTTGTCAAAACACCGGCGGCGAACTTCAGTCCCAAGGAACTGTACACGTGCAAGCCCGACAAGGTGCCACTCGCTGGCTGCGCCCCGTTCACCGTCAACTTTGTAAACCAATCTAAGGCAACTTCGGAAACAACCACGTACCAGTGGATCTTCGGGGACGGCAGCAGCTCGACGGAGAAGAGTCCTACACATGTGTTTACTGGAAAGGGTACGTACGAGGTGATGTTGAAAGCATCCAATATCTACGGTTGCTTTACCACCAAACAGACAACAGTGAAAGTCAACGACGTTGCTCCCGTCGCAAACTTTGACGTCGATAAGACAACTGCCTGCGCGGGAGAGCCGATCACGTTCACTGCTAATTCGGAAGGCGCGGAATTTTTCTGCTGGAACTTTGGTGACGGCTGGATCACAGACGGGAAGGTTGCCGTGCATCAGTATGGAACGCCCGGCACCTATTCGGTGACCCTGACTGCCTCGAATGGCTGCAGCAGCGTGGTGACGCGTAGCAATTTAATTACAATCAAGAATCCGAACGTGAACTTTCAAGCCACGAAAATGTGTGAAAGTCCGTTTGATGTACAGCTCACGAACGTATCGAGCGACTACGATGAGCTCTCCTGGGACTTTGGTGACGGCCAAACGTCAACGGATCTCACGATTGCCAGCCATCACTATGCCGCCGAGGGCAGGTATGACCTGAAGCTTATCGGCACCAACTACGCGACGGGGTGCACGACCATCGCCCTGTTGCCCCTCACCATACAGCAGGTTAAGGCAGACTTCACGGTGGACAACGATAAGACCTGTGCCGGGCTCCCCATATCCTTCACGGACCAATCGCACGCTGCCGTCAAATGGAACTGGACGGTCGGACCGTACAGTAGCAGCGAGCCGGATTTCAGCGCGGCGCTGTTCACGCCGGGAGATTATCTGGCCACCCTTGAAGTGAAAGACTCTGACAGTTGCAGGGCGGAGAAAACAATTCCCATACAGGTCCTTAACATGCACAGTGCCTTTTCGTTCAATGCGGCAAGCAGTTGCGATAACTTTACCGTAACCTTCACGGATCAATCGACAGGAACGCCCTCCCCAACCAGCTGGCTATGGGATTTCGGCGACGGGCAAACCTCTACTGATCGCCATCCGAAGCATGTCTACACAACGCAAGGAACGTATGATGTGGTCCTGCGAATATCCAACACCGAAGGCAGCTGCGCCTTCACAAAGGAGGACGCCATCGATTTCCAAATCCCAATTCCAGATTTTTCTGTTGAGAAGACAAACTTCTGCATCAACGAGTCCATCACGTTTGCCAACACATCCGAGCGCGGCGCTTCCTTCGAATGGTTCTTCGGCGACGGACAAACAACGCCATTGCAGAGTCCGGAAATTACATATAGTGTGCCCGGCCCGCACACCGTCACGTTGTTCGCCACCGATGCGTATGGCTGCGAACAAAAAATCGTTAAGCCCGGCATTGTCAATATTGTCAGTCCCGTTGCAAATTTTTCGGTAGACAAGGATACAGGCACTTGTCCTCCATTTACCGCTTCGTTTAAAGACCTCTCAACGCCGGAAATCGCAGAGTGGCAATGGAGCTTTGGCGACGGCAAAACCTCCAACGTCAAAGATCCGGTCAACATATATGTCACCGCCGGAAACTTTAACGTGCTGCTGGAGGTCACCGATGTAAATGGATGCCACGGATCGAAGGAATTGCCGCAGTTTGTGAAGGTTGGAGGCCCATCAGGCAGCTTCGGAACCTCAATCCCGTCTACATGCACAAACCAGGCCGTCACTTTCGAGGCCAGCACCATCAACACCGCAAACATGACCTGGGACTTCGGCGATGGTGTGGTACTGGATAAAGCCGAAAATGTGGTGACACACCTTTACAATTCCACCGGTACGTTCAAG
This sequence comes from Chryseosolibacter sp., assembly GCA_036383235.1. Classification (GTDB taxonomy): domain Bacteria; phylum Bacteroidota; class Bacteroidia; order Cytophagales; family Cyclobacteriaceae; genus Chryseosolibacter. Next base: position 6,069 of record DASVOT010000531.1, on the reverse strand, counting down.
CCCTCACTGATCCTGACCGACGCCAACGGTTGCAAGGTTACCGCGACAGCACCGACGGAAGTTGTAGTAAGAGATACAACCGTCATCAAGACCATTGTTACGCCGGATTGCCTGTTTCGTGGCGATGTCTTAGAACTGGTCGGGCAAACAGAAACTGACGACGTGCTGACCTGGATCTGGACGATAGACGGAGTGACGGCCGGCCTGGGCGATGAGATCTCTATACAGGTAGACGATCCGGGTGCGCATGAGGTGACCGGTAGCGCGACGAATGAGTTGGGTTGCACGACATCGATGACCAGACAGATCCATGTACAGGCTCCGATCGATGTTATTCCCAATGTGATCACACCTAACGGAGACGGATGGAATCCCACGTTCGACTTCCCCGGCCTCGACAACAGCGAATGGGATATTTCCATTGTCAATCGTTGGGGAAAGGTTGTGTATGAAAAAACTAATTACACGGGCACGTGGGACGGCGGCGGCCTGCCCGCCGGTATCTACTACTACGTTCTGCGTAATACGCTATGCGAAGGGCTAAACTACAAGGGCTATGTGATGATAGCGAAATAGGCAATCGATTCGAGTAGCTAGGCCAGCGAAACGATAAAGCCGTCGGGCCCGCGGGCGTAGCATAGCCGGTACGTGTCCTCGTACTGCGCCGCTTCGCCCATGAGTTCGGCCCCTTTGACAGGCAAGTGTGCAACTCCATCGTCGATGTGACCAACGGCGAACATGACACGACGGATACCCAGTGTGGATCATCAGGAGGACAATCTCTTCACCTCTCCTAATTGGTATTTCTTCATGGCTTCGGAAAATATCTCCTAAAGAAGGAATAATGATTGCGCCAAAGTCAGTTTATCGCGTCCAGGTGCACGCGCGCACCTTTAGTCTTTATGCGGGCGAATCCTTTCGGAATCGGGCAGGCAGTCGATTCCGGTTGAGGCCGGAAATAGCAATGGCCTTGCAGCTTGAAAATGGTCTCCGGGAATTCAGCACGTATGCTCCAGGTTAAAACTCAGCGAGCTCCCTGACAAGGGCCTGAATGAAGAAACAAGGCAAATTCATGTAACCATTTGAAGAAACTGGGATTAATAAGTTTAGAAGACTTAATCCAGTTCCCATGCTCCGAAGCTATATCAAAACCGCCTGGAGAAATTTACTCAAGAGTAAAGCGTATTCACTGATCAACATTTCCGGCCTGGCTATCGGCCTCGCCTGCGCCTTGGCCATTGCTCTTTTCATCCGCGACGAATACAGCTATGACCGGTTCCATCGCCACGCAAGAAGTATCTACCGCGTTGTTCAGCAGCAGAACCAGGCCGGAGAACGTTACCAGGTGGCCTCCAGTCCCGGGCCATTGGGTAAGGCCTTAGAAGCGGATTTCCCCGAGGTCGTTCAATCATGCTTCCTGGGCGGCCGGCGTTCGGGTGTGCTGCAGCAGGGGACGGTCACCGTTGAATCATCCGCCATAACCATGGCAGACCCCGGGTTTCTTAAAATGTTTGACTTCGAGTTGTTGATGGGTGATTTGGATAACGTCTTCACGGAACCCAATCAGGTTGTAATCACAGATCGGATGGCTGCCAATTTATTCGGACCTGACTGGATAGAAGACAATCAACTCCTGGGCAAAACGATTGTCTACCGCAGGAAGCAGGGGGAAAGGGGAACTCTGGTGAATGACCTGATTCTGGCAGGCGTAATCAAGGAGCCTCCTGCCAATTCGCATATCCAATTCGAGGTGGTTCTCGCCTACGACCCCAAGCCCTATGACAACAGCAGCTGGAACAGCAACAATTTCCTCACCTATATCCAATTGAACCCTGACGCAAACCCGGACGACCTGAACCGAAAACTTACCCACTATATTAACAAGTATCGCCCGGCAGGAGACAGCGGTTTCGAGCCACCTGAATTTTATCTTCAGCCTCTCACCGATATCTATCTCCACTCGGACTTTGCCTTCCACACCGACTGGACCAAGACCAGCAACATCGCCTATGTCCGGATTTTTTTCACCGTAGGAATGATTGTCTTGCTGATTGCTGTTTTCAATTTTACTAACCTGTCAACGGCACGGGCGATCCGCAGGGCAAAGGAGGTCGGGATACGCAAGACGATTGGCGCTTACAGAAGCCAGCTGATCACTCAGTTCCTGTGCGAATCTGTGTTGATCACGTGCATTTCAGTAGGCATTGCCCTGGTGCTGATAACCATCGGACTGCCTTCTTTAAACGCACTTGCCTCCAAGTCGCTTGCGCTGCCGCTTACTGAGCCGAGCTTCGCAATAGTCTTAATCTTCTTCATACTATTGGTAAGCCTGTTAGCCGGTTTTTATCCCGCGGTTTACTTATCCGGCTTTCGGCCCTCCAAAGTGCTTAAGGGCATGTTCAACATTCGCTCAGGTCAAAGATTCCGGCAGGTTCTTGTGGTCGCGCAATTTACGTTCACCGTCATCCTGGTGGCGGGCTCCATTATTATTTACAAACAACTTGGTTTTCTCCGCGACAAAGACCTGGGCTTCGAAAAATCGCAATTAATCTACGTGGAAACCGCCAATCTTTCGAAAAACAATGCACAGCTACTCAAGATGGATCTTCAAAAACAGAGCGCCATCACCGGTGCATCATCCGTTTCGAATAGCCTGATCGATGTGACCACCTCTACGACAGATTTCGAGTGGGAAGGAAAAGTGGGCGACGATAAGTTTTTGATCACACGACTCAACACTGACCCAGGGTACCTATCGACAACGGGGATGAAGCTGATCAGCGGAAGAAATTTTAGTCCTGCAATAGCGACCGACACTACCACCTTTATCATTAATGAGCGTGCGGCAAGGCGGATGGGATGGACTCCTGCCGAAGCGGTGGAAAAGAGTTTCACGCTGCATGGTGTGAAAGGACACATCATCGGAGTGGTTGCAAACTTCCACTTCAGGCCCATGACCGCGGCAATCGAGCCGTTTGTTTTCAGCTACATGCCCAGTCGGTATTATTCCGGTGTTATGGTAAAAGCTGGTCCTAATCGCGTGAAGGAGTCAATTGCCTTGATCGAGGAACTTTATAAGAAATATGAGTCCGATACACCCGTGCATTACAACTTCATTGACCAGCGGTTGGAAAGCCAATACCAGTTCGAGCAAAGGACAGGCAAAGTCGTGTTCTTCTTTTCTCTCCTGGCGATCTTTGTGGCATGCCTGGGGCTGTATGGCCTGGCCATATTCAACGCTGAAAGGCGAACGAAAGAGATCGGAATCAGAAAAGTGTTGGGCGCCTCGGTGTTTAACGTGGGCGCGTTGCTTTCCAGGGACCTTCTCTTCCTCGTTGTACTCAGCATCGCCATTGCTTCGCCGGCAGGTTATTTCCTGATGCGCAGCTGGCTGGACGGATTTGTTTACCGAATTGAGTTGAACTGGCTTTTCTTTGCAGCTTCGGGTTCCCTTCCATTGTCTATAGCGGTCCTCGCAGTATTCTACCAGGCAATGGCCGCCGCCCGGATGGACCCGGTGAAAAGTTTGAGACTGGAGTAGATTACGAGATCAAGGTCAATTAACTGAATGTTGATCTAAACAGGGGCTATCGGTAGCCCGCATTAGCGAAAAATAGTATCTTTTGCTGGTGAACATTATATGCTCGGGCAATTGGATGCCCAGTACCCTATTTCACGAAAGATTGAATACAGTAGCTGTTCACTCGTGACCCTCAGAACTTTTTCCGGTAACCAATCATCTTAATATCGCCCAGGCATGGATCGGTACCAACCTGGTCTGAGACGAACCTTAACCGCACTCCTTATGGTAGCGAATTACCTCAAAACCGCCCGCCGCAATCTCGCCAAGCACAAACTATATTCGGTCCTCAATACCATCGGCCTTAGCACCGGCATTGCATTCTGTCTGCTGATCTATCTGTATATCCGCGATGAACACAATTTCGACCGTTTTCATACGAATGCTGACCGCATCTACAGACTTGAAAGTGCGATGTACTTCAATGAGCTGGCTGCGAAAGGAGAGTATCCTTATAACCTTACCAATGTCCAGGCGTCAGTGGCGCCGCTGGTAAAAGAGCTGATCCCCGAAGCAGAGTATGCAACGCGAATGGTGCAAACCCCGGCCGTGGTACAGTGCAATGGGAAGGTCTTCAATGAAGACATCACCAGCGTGGACGCCGACTTTTTCCGGATGTTTTCCTTCCCACCCCTGAGGGGAACCACGACCGGAATCTTCCGTTTATCGACGGAAGCCGTAATTACGCAGGCAATGGCCGTCAAGTATTTCGGTGATGAGGACCCTGTAGGCAAAACCATCCGCATTACGGGCGACAGCCAAAACGAATATAATATTTCGGCTGTCATTCAAACTCCGCCGCCGAATTCCAGCCTGGCGTTCGGTATTGTGGTTCCGCTCGAAAGCCAGCCGTGGCTGAAAGCTCATCTTGGTCATTGGGGTGTTTTCCGCTACACCACTTTCGTGCAGCTGCGAAAAGGCGCGGATCGCCAGGCGTTTATTACGAAGCTCAACAAAATACTGGCCCAACACATGGGCGAAACGCTAAAGCAATTCGAGGAGCGACTCAATGCACCGGAGGGCGAGAAGGCATTTCAATATCTGGCGATCCCGCTCGCCGATATTCACTTCAGGACTGCATTCAAGCGCACACACAAGGTCAGCGACCCGCAGTTCTCGTGGGTTCTCGGCGGAATAGCCTTACTGATCCTGGTCATCGCCTGCATCAATTACATCTCCCTTGCGCTCACTTCATCTTCGGGTCGCAGACGAGAGGTTGGAATCAGAAAGGTGGTCGGCGCAGCACGCGCACAGCTTATCGCTCAGTTCTATATTGAATCTGTGCTGCTTGCTTTATGTTCAATGGTGCTGGGTATCGCGATGGCCGCGCTCTTCCTTCCATCCTTCAATGAATTCACCTCAAAGGAGATCAGGTTTATGAATATTGAATGGCCATTGCTGGCCGCGTTTGCGCTCGGCCTGGCCACGATCCTGGGAATTGTGGCGGGAAGTTATCCGGCGCTGTACCTCTCGCGCATCCGTCCCGGACCGATTCTTAAAAGCACGCGGTTCGGTGCCCGTGCCGCAGGCTTCATCAATCCGTTGGTGGTCTTCCAGTTTGCTTTGTCATTCTTTCTCGTTTTCAGCTCGGTGGTGATGCTTCGCCAGATGAACTACGTCGCGCACAAGGACCTTGGATACGATCCGGAGATGGTGGTGGTGGTTGCCACGCAATCATTTAAGGAGGAAGATGCAACGCGTACTGCGGATCAACTGATGGCGGCGCTGGAAAAGACACCCGGCGTCATGTTGACGGCCAGGGCCAGCAATTCTTTCAACCGGGGGCGCTCCGTTTACGGCGCCGAGCTGTACCGTGTGGATCCCGGCTACATTCCGACACTAGGACTGGAGCTCACGCAAGGGAGGAACTTCGACGCGTCGAACGCGGCAGATAAAAATAAAACGATCATCGTCAATGAAGCGCTGGTGAAAGCCAATGGATGGAAGAATCCGCTGGCAGAGAACTTTGAAGGTTCAAGGGTGATCGGTGTCGTAAAGGACTATCATTTCAGATCGCTCGAATATCCGATCGAGCCCGTGGTTCTGACAATGGAGGCCAGTGAATTCGAGTTCCCGCGCCACGTGTTGGTGCGGATCAGCGCACAGGATGTACCCGGCACATTGGAAAAGATACGCAAGGCGTGGAACGAAATTGTACCTGACAAACCTTTTGAATACAGTTTTCTTGAGGAAGATGTTGGCAACCAGTATGCGTCATATCACCGGTGGACGGCGATCATGAGTTTTTCCACGGGGTTCGCGATCTTAATTGCATGCCTGGGGCTATTCGGTATTGCAGGATTCAATGCGTCTCGCAGGGTAAGCGAGATAGGCATCCGAAAGGTTTTCGGCGCCGGGCTGATGAGCATCTTCGTGTTATTGAACAGGCAATATCTTCTTTTCGTATGTATTGCATTTGCGATCGCCGTTCCCTGCTCAGTCTATATGATGGATCAATGGCTGGCCAACTTTAAATTCAGAATCACACC
>DASVOT010000530.1:0-6802 GCA_036383235.1 Chryseosolibacter sp. | reverse complement strand
TGTCCATTTGCCATTCGCCATCCGCGTCTCGTAAACCTTGCATTGAGCGTCGCATACAGAAAAGAAGTACTGGTCGCCTTTTTTTGTGAAGCTTCCGCTTCCGTCGTTGAAGCGTGAATTCGTGATGGCAAACCGTTGTCGGGTCTTATCCTCCCATGTCGAGCCCTTTCTTTCAAAATAGTAATTGTCAGTGAACGACTCGCCATAGCGCTCATCGATCAGGGTCCGGTTGGAAGCGACGCGACCGCTTGTGACGATGAGCGTTTGTGGATCGCGGAAGGCCGGAGCGAAATCATTGTATGGCGAATTGACGGGTCCCTCCGCCAGAACAGCCTCCCACCGGGCGAAGACCTTCTTGTCGCGCAACGAGAATTCGCAACCCGCCCTCTCAATGATCGCCTGCTCCACAAATCCTTTCATGGACGCGTTCTTGTCATGCAGGTAAATGAACTGATCAAATCGCTCCATGGCTTCCGGAATGTTGCCATTGAGCTTCAGCATGAGCGCGTAGTAATATAACGAGAGAGGAAACAGGTTTTGACCCGTATAAAACACTTTCAGATAATACCCCTCCGCTTCCGCATACTTGAACGTGTTCTGGTAACAACGCGCCAGCTTATAATCGACGGCGGGGTCCGGGTGGTCGAGGGAAAGCGCGTCCCGGTAGAATTGGATGGCAAGATGGTATTGCTCATCGTCGTAATAACGGTTGCCCTTCGCCACCAGCTTCTCATAGTAAAGCGAATCCTGCCCATAAATGCTGGAATAGAAGAGAATATAAACCGCAGTGATTAATAATCGTTGCACCATCTACTTGCTTATACCTTGAACCCTGTACCGTATACCTTACATTTTCATCCTCAGAACAGGGGAGTCGCAAAGCTGCCGTACTCCCGCGTGATATTGATCCGGTATGAAAATGAAAACTCGAACGCATTCGCTCCCGGGAAGTTCCGCGAAAGCGAAGAATGATTCGTGTCATAACTGAAGCCCGCGCTCCACGCCGGGGTGATGATTCCGCTTGTGACAATAAAACTATCTCTGATCCGGTACCAAAGCCCTGCGCTTAGTTTCAGGCCTGTAAGCGACTTCGAGGTGAGGTGCGGCACTGTGTAAGCACCGTATGCGCCCAGGTTCACCTGGACCATTTTCTGGTACTGGATGAAATAATTTGGAGAGATCTCAAATCCGCTGCCGAACGCATGGACGTATCCGCCATGCACTTTCACAAGGATGGATGAAGGCTCATGCGTGTCTTCGAAAAATCCCCTGGGCCGGTTGAGGTTCGCGAATGCCACTCCCTGGTAGTACATGCTCAACGGCTTTATGCGGTCATCAACTACGAGGCGCCAAACCAGTCCCGCGTTAATCACAGGAGTGGTTACGCGATCGGATAGAAACTTTTCTCCAGGAAGCGAAGGATCGTAACCCAAGAGGGCGGAATACTGCGACGACCATTGCAGCGCGTCGAGGTTAGCGCGCCGTTGGAGCACGCCGAGCTGAAGCCCTGCCGATAGGAGGTTCTTTCCCGTTCTGTCAAGATGGAAATTATAACTCGACGCGAGGCTGAAGCCTTGTGAAACAATCTCCCGGTTCGGTCCCGCTTCATCGGTAAAGGCGGATCCGGCGAAAGCTCCGAGGTGCTTGCTGCTGACTCCCTGTTGGATGATCGGGCGGATGGCGCTGAACTGAAAGGTTCTGAAGGGCAGATTCACTCCTGCCCACTGCGTGCGGTAGTTCACGCCGAAAACCACATCCCTTTCCAGCCCCGAGAGTGCAGGGTTAAGAAACATGGGGCTGGTATAGAACTGCGAAAATACCGGATCCTGCGAATAGATATTTTCCGTCACAAAGAGGGTCAGAGCCAGGATGAGTAGAGCGTGTTTCATTTAATACACGATGGTGATAATCCCTTTCTTTTCGAACTTTTTTCCGAACTTGTCCAGCCCGGTCAGTTTATATGGATACGCTCCTGCCAGGAGTTGCTCTCCTCCCTGGGAAATGCCATCCCAACCGTTGTCTTTCATGCTGTCAAGTGACGATGTCTCATAAACCACTGCCCCCCACCGGTTGAAAACTGTGAAGTGAAAATTGTCTGCTGATAGCCTCTCTCCGAAGATCTTCGCCTTGCGGTTTTCCACATTGACAGCATTGGGGGAGAGCGCGTTCGGGAAATAAAAATCCGAACCGTTCCACAAGGTGGAGATCTCGCCCAGCATGATGATCGGGGCGTGGATATCTATTGTGGTGCTGAGTTTATTTGTTTCAGGGGATTGATGCACGTCGGAGATGATCAGGAAGGGATCGTCCCAGCCCGTTCCCGTCAACATGATCATTTTTTCCGGGCCTTCGGAAAATACCTGACCGTAGTCAACGCTCACTGCGGAGCCGCCAAAATTGCCTCGGCGGTCTGTGCGCATCCAGCATAGACCTTTTCTGACGATTGCGTCTTCGACTTGCACACCCGGCGCATGATCGAAGAATGCAACCGAGTACTCAGACCCTTCGCCCCTTACGTCGAGGTACTCAATCGGCGCATAGGTTCCATTCTTGCCCAGCGGAAAAAATTTGTAACCTGTACCTTCCTGGGTGAGGGGCCCATCAACGTAGCTGTCCGAGGAGCCACCGAAGATCACCGCCGCGCCGGCCAAACGCAATTCATCGCCCGACGATACTTCCACGATGCCTTCGATCAAGTGTAACTCATTGGTGATGTTCATTTCTCCCCGGATGTACTTTGTACCCCAACCCTGCACAATCAGCGTGTGTACGTCCTGGTTGAAATGACTGATCCTTTGCGACTTGCTGCCGGTCGCCTTCAGGACACCTGTACCGGAATACGGGCCACGACTTTTCCAGTCGCCGCTAAACGCAATTGTGCCGTTGTTTGATAGCGTTCCTTCGTTAGTAACATCGCCAGCCACGAACACATCGGCGCCATCTATAAAAATCGAAGAAGCATTGAATAGACCCTGCGCCGCGGAGATTTGCTGACAGCCGGGAACGACTACCAGGAGAATCAGGCTCCTGAAAATATAGTTGGACAGTATTCTGTGACGCCGATCGATCATTGCTGATACTTTATTTTCACGCCATAAATCCGTTGCTGAGCCTGGGATGGCTGGTCAACGATATCTTCCGGCTGGAGATCGAACGTCACGATGATCCGGTACCTGTAATTTTCAAGGTCGATGTTTTCCAGGCCGTTGAAAGAGGTGAAGGATTCCGATCGAACGGATGGGATTGTTCCTGACGACGTCCAGCCGAGCATGGTCTCGCTGGCACCCGCCAGATTCTGGCGCAACAAATCGACATGAATGTTCTCCATGTCGTTGTCCATATAATAGACGGTCATTTCTTTTATCGCGGCGCCATGCGGTAGGTCAACAGGGGCAACGATTTGTTCACCGAGGCCGTCTCTGACAACCGTCACAAAGCTGTTGTCCGTTTCAAAGAGAGCGAGATTGCTTTCCAGCGGATTGGCTGATTTTAATCCGCGAAAACTGGCCGGATCGATGCTGTAATAGTCGGGGCTGCTGCTGGCATCAAGCTTCGACCACGAGCCCTTGCTCCAGTAGTAGTACGACTGAAGATTGGTATCGAACACGATCAACCCATCTTCAGCCGGGGAAGACGGTTTTAGCGCCAGGCGCTGGCCGGATGAAAGTTGTGGAAGTAACGCACCCTGATCTGAGTTCGGCGGGTTAATAATAAGGAGCGCATTTGGTTTGGTAGTCATTGATCCGATGACTACCGATCTTTTCCCGGTTTGTTGAGCCGCAGCCGCGAGCGCAGCAAAGGTGATGGCAATGGTAAAGAGTTTTTTCATTCAGGTATCTGGAGTTATTCCGTTTTGGGAATGTGTCGCCCCTCTTTCCAACTGCGTGGACCGGCTGTTGTAAAAGGTTTATGCCGGCAGCCATATTTTTGATCAACGATGCGCGAATCCGCGTTATACACGTATTAAAGCCGTCGAACTGCCGCTAAAACTTCTTATATTTGAACCAGCAATTGTAGAATTCGATACCCAGATCAACCGGTTATGAAGTACCTGATACCCTTTTTTGCGACTTTTTGCCTTACTGCCTGTTTTGCCCAGAATTCACCGGACGATAAATTGAAGGAGCTCGGCATCGAGCTGATTGTCCCGACGAAACCGGTGGCGAATTATGTGAAGGCGGTGCGTACCGGCAACCTCATTTATCTTTCGGGCCACGGCCCGACGAGGGCGGATGGAACCGATATAACCGGTAAAGTTGGAAAGGACCTGACAACAGAGGAGGGAATCGAAGCGGCGAAACGCACGGCGATATCCTTGATATCCACCCTGAAGATGGAACTGGGCGGCGACTTAAAACGCGTGAAAAGGATTGTGAAGGTCAACGGATGGGTAAACTGCACGGACGACTTCAAAGACCAACCCAGGGTGATGAACGGATGCTCCGATCTCCTGGTCGCCGTGTTTGGAGAAAAGGGCAAACATGCGCGTACGTCATTGGGAACAAACGCGCTGCCGTCTAATATTGCCGTAGAAATTGAGATGGTCGTGGAGGTGAAGTAAGTTGCTACTTCCTCATCCATTCAAACACGGTGTAATGATCGCCGTCCATGCCGAGCGACCTGTAAACAGCCTGCGCGCGTACGTTTGACTTCTCCACATAGAGACGCAACCCCGCGATGGCGGGGTCATTCGAGATCGTTTCGATAATGTACTCATGCATTTTCCTGAACACTCCTTTCTTCCGTTCGGGTTCCGCTACATAAACGGATTGCAGCCACCAGATCATTGCATTGCGCCAGTCGCTCCATTCGTAGGTAATGAGAAAGCAGCCTGCGACCTCCGCTCCGGATTCGGCCACGTAATAGGTCCCTTTTGAGGGATCATTGAATAACGCATGAATGCCTGTGGACACCAGCGCTCTGTCAAGGTGAACGCTTTCTGTTTCCGCTGCGAGCCTGATCTGAAATTCAGCGATGACAGGGATGTCCTCGAGCGTTGCGGGTCTGATGGTCATCATTTTGGAGAACGCCTGTGACACGGTGACTTTCAGCCGTAATGCCCGTTCCTACAGGGCTTGTTTAATATCATCAATAAGATCCGTTACCTCCTCGATGCCGACGGAGAGCCGAACGAGCTGATCGGTGACGCCGATGGCTTCCCGGTCTGCTTTTTTCATTTTGACATGCGAGGTCTTCGCCGGCGACGTGATGGTGCTCTCCACACCTCCGAGGCTGATCGCTCTTTTTATCAGGTGGAGGTTGTTCATAAACCGGTGGGCATCCCCTTTCACTTCAAAAGACAGCATTCCGCCAAAACCACCCGGCATTTGCGCCCTGGCGACGGCATGACCCCGATGATCGGCAAGTCCAGGATAATAAACGTTTGTGATCCTTGAGTCCGTCCGGAGGAATTCGGCAATAGCCTGGGCGTTGCTGTTTTGCTGACGGACGCGCAGGACGATGGTTTTGAGGCTTCGCTCCACCAGCCAGCACGTATGCGCATCAAGCGAACCGCCGAAGTGGATCGCGCTGTTGCGGATGGCGGCGGCGAGCGTTTTCGAAGTGAGTACCGCTCCGCAGCAGATGTCGCTGTGTCCGCCGATATATTTGGTCCCGCTGTGGGTGACGACGTCGATGCCCAGGTCGATGGGATTCTGGTTGACCGGCGATGCAAAGGTGTTGTCGATAATGGTGATCAAGCCATGCTTCTTGCCGATAGCTGCGACCGCTTTAATATCCGTGATGGTCAGGGTGGGGTTGGAGGGCGTTTCGATGTAGATGATCTTCGTCTCCGGTCTGATGGCTTTTTCAAAGTTAGCCGGTGTGACTCCGTCTACCAGGGTGTATTCCATTCCATATCGTGGAAACTCGGTCACCACCGCATTCAATGTGCCGCCGTAGAGGTCATTCTGCAAAATGGCATGATCACCCTGTTTCATATTCGCGAAGATGGAGGTCAGGATGGCAGCCATGCCTGAGCTCATGATTAACCCGTCTTCGGCATTCTCCAGCGCAGCCAGCTTTTCAATCACCGCTCGCTGGTTTGGAGTATTGAAATAACGCGGGTAGAGGGTACCGTCCGGTGCCTCTTCGTAATCATAGGCGGACGAGGGGAAAATCGGGGTGACAGTCCCCTTGAATTGCGCATCTCCGAAAGATCCGGCGTGGACACTTTGCGTGAGCTTCGATTTGTTCTTGAAAGTATTCATGATTGGTCAGGATGCCAAAGATACAGGTTAAAGTATGGAAAGAAACAAGGAAAATAAAGCGGCGTTGTCCGGGCCGCACTGGAATGACATCCGATGCCGGAAGACCGATGCGAGTGCATTCCGTCTATGAATCCTGTTTTCGAGGCGGCGCATTCGTTTGCAGGCAGCATGAACATCTTTGCAATTACGACGCATGCGCGCGAACGGTCTCCGGGTTGAAGCAAATATTTCATCCGAAACAAGTTTCAGATCAACCATTGAAATGATTTTCCGTTAAGGGTATTGTCAACCGAAGTCACATGATAGTCGCCAACGAGAAAACCGACATTCTTCAGTCTCTGAGCGGGCTTGATGCCATTCAATCTGAACAGGTCCTGGATTTTATCAAAGCGCTCCTGAATCGACAACAACAGGAGGCAAATCAGCAAAACCTTGACAAGAAGGCGTTGAAGGATATCAATCGCGCACTCAGTCAGCCGCGGCTGTGGATCTAAGTGTGCGCGCTACACAAGCGTTCTCGTGTGCCTCAGGCAACCGATAAGACCTTGCGTCATTCTGAAAAAAAGTGTGATGTGTCCGTCATTGTTTCCGGG
>DASVOT010000529.1:0-2476 GCA_036383235.1 Chryseosolibacter sp. | reverse complement strand
CGCGATCAGGAAGGAGCTGAATGCTATCGGCAAAAACATCAACCAGATCACGCATTCATTCCACACCGCGGATATTCCCAATCCAAAAATGTTTCATGCTCTCAGGGTCGCTGATGAGTATAAGAAGGTAGGTCAGAAGGTCGACGAGCTTCTGAGGATGGTTTCGGAAATCTCCAAAACATGGTTGCAAAAGTGAACAGCGGAAAGAACATACGGGGCATTCTCAATTACAACGAGAACAAAGTCAAGGAAGGCGCCGCCAGGTGCATTCATGAGAACTTGTTCGGCCGCGAGGTAGAAAACCTGACCTTCAATGCAAAGTTGAAGGGGTTTGAAAATCTCTTGAACTTAAACCGCAGGGCAACAGCCAACGCCGTTCACATATCCCTGAACTTCCATGCCAGCGAAAAGCTCAGCCAGGACTTGCTGACCGAGATCGCATCGACTTATATGGAAAGGATTGGATTTGGCAATCAACCGTATCTGGTGTATCAGCATTTTGATGCTGCGCATCCGCACATCCACATTGTCACGACAAACATCCAACGCGACGGTCAGCGGATACTCCTCTACAATATCGGAAAGAATCAATCGGAGAAGGCGCGCAAGGAAATCGAAAAGCAGTACAACCTGGTGCAGGCATCCGGCCGCCGGCAGGACCAGAATGAAATACTGAAGCCGGTGAATATTAAGAAGCTCGCCTATGGCAAAGGCGAAACCAAGCGAAGCATCTCTAATGTCGTGCGGTTTGTTGCCCGTGGATACAAGTACACCTCCCTTCCCGAGTTCAACGCCGTTCTCCGCCAATACAACGTCATGGCCGACAAGGGAAGTGAGCGTTCCCGGATGAATGCGAACAAGGGATTGCTTTACCGTATGATCGATGAAAAGGGAAATAAGGTCGGCGTGCCCATAAAGGCAAGTTCCATCTATGGCAAGCCCACGCTTCCATACCTTGAAAAACAATTCAAGCTGAACGAGGCGTTACGAGGTCCGCACAAGGAACGGTTGAAAAAATGTATTGATGATGCTTTTGAAGGAAAGCCTTCGACAACCAGATCGGCTTTTGTGCATGCGTTGAAAAATAAGGGAGTCTATGTCCTTTTCCGGCAAAATGAAGAAGGCCGGATTTATGGGGTAACATTCGTTGACAATAAGGCGAGAGTCGTCTTCAACGGTAGCAATCTCGGCAAGGCTTATGGCGCGAAGGCCATCACCGAACGACTCACCAAACCTGAATCTCCCGCTCCACGCAGTGAGTGGTTGAGCCCACCGCACCAGGATACCCTTCATACCGAAACCAATACGGCCATGGACGGCATTATTGCCGACCTCACCAAGGCCGAAGCCACGGATCATTTGTCACCGGACGCGGCCATGAGAAGGCGAAGCAAGAAGCGCAGAAGAAAAGGTAAATCACTTTAAAACGAATTCAACATGGCAGCCAACACGGGCGAAAACGAACAGGCCTTGCGCAAGATCATTGACTTTATCAGACTGCTGAGCATCGTGATCCTACTGTTCCATTTCTATTTCTTCCTACATCGAGCCCTTCAAGACTACAGACTGACCTCGCAGTTCATTGACACGATTATTAACGAAGTCCGGGACACAGGACTATTTGAAAGTGCTTCCCAAACCAAGTTATTGACGTTGGGTCTGCTTCTCATTTCGTTGATCGGTGCCAGAGGAAAGAAGGACGAAAGGATTAACATCAGGACCGCATCCGTTCTTATTCTGGCTGGTATTCTCATATTCTTGTTAAGTCATTTTCTTCTCCTGCTGCAACTGGGTAGCCACATGGCCGCAGGGGTTTACATAGGCCTGACGTCGCTCGGATATCTCCTGATACTGACGGGGGGAACCTGGCTGTCGAGATTAATCAAACTCAAGTTCAGGAAAGATATTTTCAATAAGCTCAACGAATCATTTCCGCAGGAGGAACGATTGCTGGAGAACGAATATTCGATCAACCTTCCGGCAGCCTATCAGCTGAGAGGGAAAAGACGCAGAAGTTGGATCAACGTGATCAACCCTTTCCGCTCGACGCTGGTGATCGGCACTCCCGGAGCCGGTAAGTCTTACTTTGTGGTCAGGCACATTATCACGCAGCACATCAGGAAAGCCTTTGCCATGTTCATCTACGATTTCAAGTACGATGACCTTACCCGGATTGCATATAATACGTTACTGAAAAACGCAAAGGTTTATCCAGTGTTACCCAAATTTTATGTAATCAATTTCGACGATCTTTCACGTTCCCATCGATGCAATCCGTTGGATCCCGCCACGATGGAGGACATAACCGATGCCACGGAATCTTCGCGCACAATTATGCTTGGTTTGAACCGCGAGTGGATAAAAAAGCAGGGTGATTTCTTTGTTGAATCGCCCATCAACTTTGTGACAGGCATTATCTGGTTCCTGAGAAAATACGAGGACGGAAAGTATTGCACGCTTCCCCACGTGATCGAAC
>DASVOT010000528.1:0-4731 GCA_036383235.1 Chryseosolibacter sp. | reverse complement strand
GAAGCTTTCTCCGTGAATTCCGACCGGTGGATCACTTACTTTCGTGAATCGTTTTTTGATAACCCCGATTGTATGAAAAAACTGATGGTTTTCGGCCTGGCGTTCCTCTGTGTGTTGTGCATGCTGTACGCAGGGTTGGATGCGTTGTCGAATAACCAGCAGCGCATCGGCCTGTTTTTCACGTTCGTCGGCTCGATGACAGTGATCGGCCTGGTGATTGATTTCGTGAACCATTTAAGAACCCGCCGGACAATGTAAGATCACCTTGTCTTTCCGGTACAAAAGATACTTTTAAACCCTATTACCTATACCTCAAAGAGCTCGTCCCTGGACGGGCTTTTTATTTTTTATATTCTTCGCTGCAGAATTTAATGTCTGATCCGACGGTATCGGCGCCGGCATCAGACGGCGATGTCGATATGCTCGAGGTATTTTTCCAGATCATACTCGTTGGCGTGCGTGATCCAGACGATGCCGGCGGCCTTCACATCGTACGACAGCTCGAAGAACTGGTGGTTCACGCTGTAAAGCATGAGCAGGTAGTTGTTGATCAGAATGCTGTCGACGAATACGCCTTTGTCCCAAAGGAGATCGGCGCGTTCGCCGAGCGAGAGCCTGTTGAATGTTCCTTCGTCCACTAAACCGGGTTTCCTTCGCAGGCAAAAAATTTGTTCCCGTCTGGCAGGCAGCGGGATGGGGAAAATGTTTCCGCGAAACTTTTGGATAAAAGGCTGCCAAAGTTATCTTTGCACCTCATTCTGAAAAGGTCCGGTAGTTCAGCTGGTTAGAATGCCTGCCTGTCACGCAGGAGGTCGCGGGTTCGAGTCCCGTCCGGACCGCCTTCTAAAACACAAGTAATCAATCACTTACAAGCAAATCCCGGTTTAACCGCAGGGATTTTTTGTTTTTCATCCTCCGAAAAATCAACGTTGAATGCGCTTCAGAAACGGCTATTGTGTTTTACCGTGAGAGGAAATTTAAGAGGAAAATGAAAGGGCGCACTTCGGAGTAAGATCCGCCTGCAGATCCGGGACCGTACAACCGCTACTACACAGGTAAAGCTGCGCTACTGCGAACCAGGATTCGAAAAGTAAATTTCAAATGCGTGCTCCACGTTACCCGAAGACTGATCGGCCGCCAGCAGTTTGGTCATGGCTTCCATATCTTCATGGTCTACTGTGGGGCGACGGAAGCTCGCAGCATCGTCTTGATAACGTCAACAAGAACACTTTAGGTTGTGTTCGCCCAAATAAAAAAGCCCGACACTAAGCCGGGCTAATTTTTAGTTGGCACTTTATTTATCCCATCCAAATGCTTTTCAGATACATAAAATCTCTGAATGGGTTAACTATGAATTTCCATGCATCGCTTTTTGTGATTTTTCCAATCCGGATCAGTCTCAAAATATTGAGAACCGGTCGGTATACTAATGCATAGATGATCAGCCCGATTGCGAAAAAATATCCACCGAAATATGCCTGACCGAGGTACAGGCCAGCAAACGGAACGGTTACAAGTAGCCAGTACTGAATTGTACCTATTAATGTCGATTTCATAAGCAGTAGGATTTATTTTATCTAAGATAGGAACATTTAGCTAAAAACGCTTTTAGCTAAAAACACAATTCTTGGTCGTTGTGCTTAATGTCACATATGTAATCGACGGTTGGCCGGAGATTATCACTTCAACCATGTAGTCATAATCATAGCCAAGTGCGAATCGTGCATCCAAGCATAACTAACATTATGCATGCGGGGAATTTGTTTTCGTTTCAGGATGGTGGGATTCGTTATTGAATAATTTAATTAAAGGTACAAATCACGAACGGGAATAAATTAGACCCGCATGCATACCTGCTGTTCCTAGGGGTTTTTAATATTACGAGGGAAAACCAGTAGGGGAGTGGTGTACTCAGCCTTGCCTCATGAGAATTCAAAAAAACTAACGAAACAGGCACGCTTTCCTTTAATCAGACCTCAGGGCTGGCCTCACATCCTCGTCCCGCTCGCCACCAGTTTCATGCTGCAAACACTTGGTGTGCAAAAAGACCTTAAAACATAGATAATCACGATTGGTAGTAAACATGAAGGCACCAACCAGAACATTAATTTGGTAAGCACCTGCCAGGCGATACAATCGGAATCACCCCGGTAAACCGGAACCTTGCCTTTTCCTTTCCCCATATTTGAAGTAAACTTGCATCCATGCGACACCTTCCCACTGCAGTATTGCTTCTCGTCCTGATGATCGCCGGGTCATGCGCGACCAAAGGCCACTCCGACCTTGAGGATGCGCTTGCAACTGCCGTTAAAGGAAAAAAACTGTCCGCAAAAAAAATGGAGATCATCCTCAAAGAATACGATATCCTGCGCGACCAGGATAAGGAAAAAGCTAAAATCTATGTGGAGCAAGTGGTGAAGGCTGTGGAAATGGGCGGGGATTCATCGCACATCGATGCGGTGAGACGCCTCGCCGCCGGAAAAAGAAAGGGTACATAGCATCGCCATCCCAAAGTCCTACGGAAACTGGCCACGCTCGATCGAGGACAGGATGTGGCGCGCTTCCTTCACGTAAGCCTCCTTATACGTTTTTTCGCTCACGTCTTGTTCTTCCGGCAGCTCGATCTTCCCATCGATGATCTGTCCCAACCTGATCATGAGATCCTCCTTGCTGAAACTGCTCATATAGCAGTCGTAATAGACGTCCTGAAGGGCAAGGGCTTCGTCATGCTCGCGTTCGCTGTCGAACTCTTCGGGATGAATGGCATTCGCTTTCTGAAGAAATTTCTGGGCCATCTGGAATTTATCCCACTCTATACTCATTTGACAAACCTACGAAAGGGGCGGGTAATGTCCGGGGAAAATATTATTAAATTCACCTCCTCGCGTGATCAGGAGGCGCTGGTGGCAACTATCGAAAAGCTGATTTCCCGGCAGTCATCGGGAAGGCACAGAGGTGCTCAAAGGAAATTGATAACAGGCAGCTGACAATACTGGAATCCGATCATTGACTGCTGTGCTGAAGACGAATCAGTATTAAAAGAAGGCTCCAATCGCCGTTGAAATTCTGCTCCCCGGTGCATACCCGAGATGTTATGGGCCAATTTAGTTCACTCCGCATGCTTCATGGAAGATCTGCGGATGATGAGCTGCGGCATCAGAACGACCTTTTTCGGAACAAACCTTTTATTCTGCTGCCAGTTCACCTCTTCGAGAAAGATCTCCGAGGCGATGTCTCCCATCCGCTTGCAATGCTGGTCGATGGACGACAGCGGCGGATCGCTGAACATGGTGAACGGTTCATTGCTGAATCCAACCAGGGCAACCTGGCCTGGTACGCTGATGCGGTTTTCCTTGAGCACCTGCAGGGCGCCCATCGCGCCGAGATCGCTGGATGAAAAAACAGCATCCGGCATATTGCCGGTGGCCAGAAGAAGCTGCATGCCTCTGCGGCCGTCCTCCAGCTGCAGATTGCCCTCCACTACCAGTCCCGGCTCAAACTTCAGTCCGTGGTCATGAAGGGCCGCTTTATATCCGCGCAGCCGCTCCTTGTAAATATTGATCTTTTCGACATTCGTAAAGTGCGCGATGCGCGTGCACCCCTGCTGGATCAGGTGCCTGACGGCCTCGTAGGAAGCCGAATAATCGTCGACCACGACATGGCTGACGCCGAGCGATTCGTGGGCGCGATCGAACAACACCAGGGGAATGTGCTTGGTTCTGACACGCGCGTAATGATGAAATCGTTCGGTACGCTTCGACAATGACGCGATGATGCCGTCGACGTGCGTGTTGAGCAGGGCATTGATCGCCGCTTCTTCTTTCGCGGGGTCCTCGTACGTCTGGCAGATGATCACCTGGTAATTTGCCTGGTTCGCTTTTTCCTCTATGCCGCGGACGACGGAAGCAAAGAAATTGCGGTCCGCCACCGGAACGATGACGCCGATGATGTTGCTTCGTCCGTTTCGCAACGCTGCGGCTATGCGATGGGGTTGATAGCCAAGTTTCTTCGACATGCGAAGCACCGATTTCTTTGTGCGATCGCTGATCGCAGGGTGGTTGTTCAGCGCCCGGGAGATGGTCGAAGCGGTCACGTTCAGCTCGCGCGCAATGTCATAAACCGTGATCGTTTGCTTTTTTAACATGGGATGGCAGCGGGCTTGGCCGGCAATGCCGGAGGAGTTTCAGACTTGTTGCATAACCGTCTGCCTTCAGCCCTGCGCCCGGCGGCAAAGCGCGCGGGGTTGGAAGGAATTTGGGCGGGAAAAAATACGACGTTCACTTACGGGAGACGAACAAAGCCGCGTTTTCCCCTACCGGGAAAGCGGCATTTTGATGGGCGGTAAAGACCAGAAGCCCGGGATGCGCTGAAAGAAGCAGGGAGCGCGGTTTACCGGACCATAGGAGTCTCGCTTGAGGCGACAAATCAGCCGGCATGCAGCTGATCCTCTGCAATCATTTTGCGGATGTGTTTCAGCGCGCGTCCGATCTGGGTGTCGACCGTCTTGATGCTGATATTCAATTTGGTGGCGATGTCTTTGTACCTGAGGTCTTCCTCCCGGCTCATCCGGAAGATGATTCTGCACTGGCTGGGCAAGATGCTCACCGCTGCGTGAATGCGGTCGTGCAACTCGTCGAGCATCATGACTTCGGATGCAATCGACTGCCCGCAGGGAATGCCTTCGGCGTGCTCAAGGATGGATTTTTTCTTTTCATGTTTCAGCTTGCGGAG
>DASVOT010000527.1:0-18429 GCA_036383235.1 Chryseosolibacter sp. | reverse complement strand
CCGTCGCCACGCTCTTTCTCATCAACGGTGTCATCCTGGTGCTCTATCTCAATTCTCCCCCGAACGAGCCCCGGGAAAGAGACTACATTTACGTGGGCTCGTACGTCGCTTTTGCTTTGTGGATCGGCTGCGGATTCTACTATCTTGGAAAACTCTGTCGACCCTTTCGCGCAGGCAGTGCCTTCTCCGTCCTTGTCAGCATTTCGGTGCCGATGTGGATGCTCTTTCAGAACTTCGATGATCACGACCGGTCCGGAAGAACCTTTCAGGTGGACAACGCCAGAAATGTGCTGAACAGCTGCGCGCCAAATTCAGTTCTCTTTACGGGCGGCGATAACGACACGTTTCCGCTCTGGTATCTCCAGGAGGTAGAAGGTGTGAGAACCGACGTGAGGGTCATGGTCCTTAGCTATATGAATACCGACTGGTACATCAATCAGCTGCGAAAGACGTACTATGATTCCGGTGCCTTCAAACTGACCCTTGATGAAAGTGATTATCGCCAATACGGCGCAAACGATGTGTTGTACGTAGATGAGTCGATAAAAACGGCCATTGATCTCCGCCAGTACATTGCCTTGCTTGCGGCCGGACATCCGGGGCTAACCCGGCATTCGTCCAACGGCGAGATCTATCATATCCTGCCTTCAAGAGCGCTTAGCCTTAACGTGGGAATCCCGGAAGGCGTGTCAAACGCGCCCCTCACTGATGAAGGTGCGGACCAGATGGTATTTACTGTACCCGGATCCTATCTGGGAAAAAATGCCCTCGCGATCCTCGACCTTGTTGCCAGCAACGAATGGAAGCGACCGGTGCATTTCAATTTCTCGTCGATGAGCACCCTGGGACTGGACCTCGGTCCCTACCTCGTTCAGGAAGGTCCTGTATACAGGCTCACGCCGGAAAGGCATCCCGGGAAGGAGATCGCCGTCGATACAAAACTATCGTGGGAGAATCTGGTAGAAAAGGCGGATTACAGCAACCTGCAGGATCCGAATGTGTTGTTCAATTACGAGGACTACCAGGCCAGGATCATCGTCCCGCTGCGGCAGTCATTCAACTCCCTGGCCCGGACCTGTCTTGAGCAGGGCGACAGGGAGATGGCAGAAAAAGTCCTGAAGGCGGCGATGGAAAACCTCTATCCCGCGCACCTGCCTGCCGCCTATACGAACCTCGAGGCGGCGGAGATCCTGCTCGCTGCAGGCAAACCCGACATGGCGGATTTCTTCAGCAGGACTGCGTTCGACTACTACTATAAACACGTGCTCGAAGAGATCGGCGCAGGGAAACATCCCGACGCGCTGAACGCCTATATCCTTCGCAGCTCCGCGGAACTCCTTGCCGCGACAGGGAAGCCGGAATTCGAAAGGGAACTAACCAAGAACGGATTATGAGGGTTAGCCGGCGGGAAGGAGGATGAAGGGCGGAGGATCCCGCGGTTCGAAGGTCGAGATTCAAAATTCAAGATTCGGTGACTGAGCTTGTCGAAGCCCGGTGGCTGGGCCTGTCGAAGCCCGGTGGCTGAGCCTGCCGAAGCCCGGTGGCTGAGCCTGCCGAAGCCCAAAATTCCTTTCATCCTTTGTTCCTTTGCTGGATCAGCTTCGCTACCAGGCCGGTCCATCCGGTTTGATGCGATGCGCCGCATCCGCTTCCGTTATCGCCGTGAAAATATTCATAGAACCAGACGTAGTCGTTAAAATGCTTATCGGTTTGCATTTTGTCGTAGCCGCCGTATGCGGGCCGGCGCCCATGGGCGTCTTTCCTGAACAGCTTGATGAGGCGGTCGGACAGATCGTTGGCGATCTCTTTCAGCGTAATAAAGTTACCTGAGCCGGTGGGGTGCTCGACTTTAAAATCAGAGCCATAATAATGATGAAACCGCTGAAGCGATTCGATGATCAGGTAGTTGACAGGAAACCAGACGGGGCCCCGCCAGTTGGAGTTCCCTCCAAACAGGAACGTCTCGGCTTCACCGGGTATGTACCTGACCGTAAATTCAATTCCATTGTGATGAAAAGCGTACGGCTCCTTTTCATAAATTTTCGACAACGCCCGGATCCCATACTCGGAAAGAAATTCATTTGGATCCAGCATGCGTTTGAGCAGCGCCTTCATCCGGTGCCCGCGGAGAAGGGAAAGGAGGTGACGCTCGCCCCTTCCTTTCTCATGCCACCTTGATATCAGGTTGGCAAGGTCGGGACGATTGCCGAGAAACCAGAGCAGCCTCTTGTTGAATTCGGGATTATCCCGGAAAACTTCTTCCTCGAGCACTTCCACCGCGAACAAGGGAATCAGGCCTACCATCGACCGCAGCTTGATCTTCATTCTTCGGTTGTCGCGTGTGTGCAGCACATCGTAATAGAATTCGTCTTCGTCATCCCAGAGATTGATGCTGTCGACGCCGACGTTCGCCATGGCGCCGGCGATGTAGAGGAAGTGCTCGAAGAACTTGGTGGCCAGGCTTTGGTATACCGAGTTCTCTTTGGCCAGCTCCAGCGAAATCCGCAACATGTTCAGCGTAAACATGGCCATCCAGCTCGTCCCGTCGGATTGCTCGATGCGCCCGCCCTCGGGCTGCGGGCGGCTTCTGTCAAAGACACCGATGTTGTCCATTCCCAGGAATCCACCTTCGAAAATGTTGTTGCCCAGGTGGTCCTTGCGGTTGATCCACCAGGTAAAATTCAGCAGGAGCTTGTGAAAGACCTCTTCCAGAAATTTGCGGTCACCGACGCCGTCGTTGAGCTTCCGGTCGATCTGGTACACCCGCCATGTAGCCCAGCCGTGAACCGGCGGGTTTACGTCGCTGAATGACCATTCGTACGCCGGCAGCTGCCCGTTGGGATGCATATACCATTCCTTCGTGAGCAGCATGAGCTGGCTTTTGGCAAACTCCGGGTCGATCATGGCCAGGGGAATCGTGTGGAAAGCCAGGTCCCATGCGGCGTACCAGGGGTATTCCCACTTGTCGGGCATGGAAATCACATCGGCATTGTTGAGATGTTTCCATTCATGGTTGCGTATACCCAACCGTTGAGCGGGAGGAGGCGGTTGCGCCGGGTCGCCTTTCAACCACTGGCCCACATCATAATAATAGAATTGCTTGCTCCACATCATCCCTCCGAACGCCTGCCGCTGGATTACTTTGTCGTCGGGGTTTCTGACGGTAGTTTGCATGGCCCCATAAAACTCGTCCGCTTCTTCCCTTCGGCGTTCGAACTCCAGATCGTACTCTTCGAAAGGCGCCGAAAGGAAGCGATCGGCCAATCGCAAGCGGAGGACTTTGGATTTTCCTGCAGCGAGTGACATCTTGTAATGAAATGCCGCCTTCGTCCCGTGATGCGAAGCATTGAGCGTCCCCGGTTTCTGGTCGACAACAAAATCGTTGATACCATCCTTGAAGGTTCCTTCTGTAGGATATCCGTACAGCCTCTGCGTGTTTGTTTCATTCTCGCAGAACAGCAGGTCGGATTGCCCTTCGCCGTAAAGGTAAAATGCTCCGAGGTTTTCGTGATGCAGCCTGATCACGCCCTTGCTGTCCTTGAACATGTCAGGCCTGTAGGAGTGATAACCCCATGACCACGTGTTGCGGAACCACGCCTGCGGCAATACATGCAGGGTCGCTTTCACGGGCCCCCGGTTGTGTACGGAGATTTTGATCAACAGATCATCGGGAGCCGCTTTTGCATATTCGATGAAAATGTCGAAATATTTATCCTCGTTGAAGATGCCCGTGTCGACCAGGTCGAATTCAGGTTGCGAGCGGTTTCTTTTCCCGTTTTCATCGATCAGCTGGCGATAGGGAAACGCTTCCTGCGGATACTTATACAGCATCTTCATGTAGGAGTGTGTCGGCGTGCTGTCGAGGTAATAGTAATGCTCCTTACAGTCCTCGCCGTGATTTCCTTCCTTGCCGGTCAGTCCGAACAAGCGTTCTTTTAGGATTGGGTCTTTCGTGTTCCAGAACGCCAGGGAAAAATTCAGGAGCTGGTGTTCATCGCAGATACCGCCGATGCCTTCCTCTCCCCAGCGAAAAGCCTTGCTGCGAGCCTGGTCGTGGGTAAGGTATTGCCAGGCATCGCCGTCAGCGCTATAATCTTCGCGCACGGTACCCCACTGACGTTCGGCAAGATAAGGACCGAACCTTCTCCAGTATTTTTTCTTGTCCCGATCTTCAATCAGGCGCCGTTTTTCTGCAGTCATACCCGCGGATTCCCCCGACCGGGGGAAATGAAATTTCAATTAACAAAATTCCGGCGGTAAAACCACTATGACGACTGGCGCGACACGCACTCTCGGATTGACGGAAGGATGCGCAACCCGGTATCGTCTTCGGCAAAATTCCTGTTTATCGGCGCTGCAGTTGCAGATCGACGTCTGCATAACAAAAAAAGGGTCGCAGGCGGCGACCCTTTCCAAAAATATAGCATTGCCTGCTAATACGTCTTTAACAATTCGGCGTCAACCGTTTCAAGCCCCGACTTGCTGGACTCAAACAAATGCAACTCCCGCGCCGCAAAAGCCCGCACATCATCGCTTTCGCCCTCGGTGGCCATCTGCTCAAATCGGTGACTGCCATCCTCGCTTGCCTCTCTCAATATACGGATGTAATTGCGATCGAACTCCCTCCGGTCGCTGGCCGTGAGCTGCGCCAGCAACTTCTGATGGTCTTCGTTCATCTCCGCGGGTAGCGCCACATGCTCCTGCCGGGCGAGCTTCTTAAGTTCCTTTCCCATCTCGGCCTGCTCCTCTTTATTCTCCTTTGCCAGTCTCACAACGGACGCCGAATAGCCGGAGTTGATCGCCGCTTCCGAGAGTTTCGTTGCCAGTATGTTATAGCTGGCAGCATCCACCAGGAAACGCGCATCATCGAGCTTCTCCGGGTCTGTTATCTTTCTTGCATTCTTCTGTACTGCTTCGTTATAAGTCAGTGACGATGAACAGGCGGCCACCATACCGGCGATGACCACAACGCCCAGCGCATTCATTGTTTTCTTGAAAATGTTTCTCATAAGCCTAAGTTTAAATTGACCAATCCTCACTCGTTAACCACGAGAGGACAAAAAATCTGTGCCTTCTTTCAACCGCCCTGGCGGACGGACGATCAGAAGGGCTGACGAGGAGGCGACTTTCAAAATCGGATAATTATTTCTAAGTTCAGCAAACACTCGCTGTACAACAATGAGCCAGGGAAGCCAGAGACGCGTTGGCATTATCGGAAGCCAGCGTATTCCGTTTGTCAGATCATTCAGGGAATACACCCGAACCACCAACCAGGAAATGCTCACCGCCGCACTCGATGCCCTGGTTCAAAAGTACCGGTTGTCGGGCAAGCGGCTGGGAGACGTATCTCTTGGCGCTGTGATGAAAAGCTCCATCGAATGGAATCTGGCCCGGGAGGTCATCCTGGGAACCTCTCTTGACCCACATACCCCTGCTTTCAACCTTCAGCGGGCCTGTGGCACAAGCCTGGAGGCTGCGAACCTTATCGCCCTCAAGATTTCTGCCGGTCAGATCGAAAGTGGTATTGCCGCAGGCTGCGACACCAACAGCGACCTCCCCATCATGCTGCAGCGCAGTCTCGCCTGGAAGCTCATCGATATCAACCAGTCGAAGTCAGTGCGGGAGCGAATCGCAAAGTTCTTTCGGATTCGTCCCGGAGACTTGCGCCCCGCTTACCCGGGAATCGTCGAGCCGCGCACCGGGCTTTCAATGGGACAGCATACGGAAAAAATGGTGAAGGAGTGGAAGGTTAGCCGCGCCGAACAGGATGAGCTTTCTTATGAGAGCCACATGAAGGCTGCACAGGCCTACCGCGAAGGATTCTACAAGGAGTTGGTAACACCGTTCAAAGGCGTTGACCGCGATACGATCGTTCGGGGCGACACGAGCATGGAGAAGCTGGCGAAACTGAATCCGGTCTTTGACCGGTCGGGGGCGGGAACGATGACAGCCGGCAACAGCACGGCCCTGACCGACGGCGCGGGCGGCGTGCTGCTCGCTTCTGAAGATTTTGCCCGTGAAAACTCGCTCCGGATTCAGGCATATTTTGTCGATGCGGAAGCCGCCGCTGTGGATTTTGTCCATGGCGCCGGCCTACTGATGGCGCCTACCTTTGCCGTTGCGCGCCTCTTGCAAAGGAACCGCCTGACGTTGCAGGATTTCGACTACTATGAGATCCACGAAGCCTTCGCAGGTCAGGTACTTTGCACCTTGAAAGCCTGGGAAAGTGAATCATACTGCCGCGATGTCCTGAAAATGGATGGCGCGCTGGGGCCGGTGGACCGCTCGAAGATGAATGTCAAGGGAGGAAGCGTGGCGATCGGTCATCCGTTTGGCGCTACCGGCGCGCGCATAGTCGGCACCCTGGCGCGCCTGCTGGAGATGAAAGGCAACGGCCGCGGGCTGATCTCGATTTGTACCGGTGGCGGCATGGGTGTGGCCGCCATTCTTGAGCGGTAGCCTGCCGGTAGCACGCAACGACCTGCGCCGGCCGATATCAGTGGGGTGTTCGTTTGAAACTCGCTCCGGATCTCACATGCTTAAACAAGACAAAGAATGCTTAGTCGCTACAAATTCACCTTCATAATACCCGCGATCCCAAGGCGCTCCGGTCAGGCGCAACAACACCCGCAAAGCTGACGATCAGTCACCATTCCATTGAATCACCGTTTTAATATCATCGTCTGATCGGAAATCCAGGGCATTGACAAATTCCGTAAACGGCACCCGCGTCGTGATAAGCCGTTCCATGGTGCCGCCCCATTGAACCATTGCCCTTTCGAGGTCGGCGATGGCGAGGGCGAAATGCCGGGGGCTTGCGTTTACACTTCCAAGTACGACCTGGTTCTTTAAGACCATTTGTGTCATCAACTCGCCTCCGCCAATATTCACGGCGCGTTTCTCATGGGGCAATCCCGTCATCACATAAATCCCGTTTATTCCAAGCGCATCGATCAGGTTAAAGCCTAACTCGGCCACGCCGGCAGCTTCAAAGATAAAGTCGATCTGGCCGAATTTGTCGTCAAAGTCCAGGATATTCGTTTGGAGGCCGTGGACATATTCGCCCCCGATCTGTTTCAGGATCGAGGGCCGGCCGGAGGCCTCGCTCACGATGTCCATTCCCAGCACCCTGGCGCCCCGCAACCTCAGGGCTACTGACGCCAGGAGGCCGATCGCTCCCAGCCCGGCCACCAGGGCGGTTTTCCCGTTGAGCCATTCCTCTTTTCTCACTTCCGGCAACCTGGCGCTTTGTATCTGCAGGGCTTCGTCAATGGCTTTCTCCGCCACCGACATGGGTTCTGTCAGCACACCGATCTTCCGGATCGCGGCCGGCACCTTGACAAAGTATTGCGCTTCGTCCACCACGTACTCGGTCTCATACCCATTTAAGCCTTTGATTCCCCTTTCCTTGTATTCCGCCGTGTAGCACATATCGCTGCGGTTGTTTTTGCACGCGATGCATTTGCCGCATCCCCTGCGCACCGAAAAAACACCGTAATCGCCCGGCGCGACACCGGAAACCGCCGGGCCTGTGTCCGTGACGATCCCAAGCATCTCATGGCCGATCACAAGATGCGTTTTACCGGATGGCGGCGTCGCGCGTCCTCCTTTCACCTCCTCGCGGTCCGTGCCGCAGATTCCCACTTCCAGTATCTTCATTTTCACCTGCGTCGGCGTCTCAAGCGCAGGTTCCGGGTAATCTCGGAGAGAAACCTCCGTCGTTCCGGGTACAAGTGCCAATGCTTTCATTTTCGATTTTCTCCAGTTTCTGTTTATCGGTTCCACATCTGACTTCTCAAACGGAAAAAAACGGGCCAGCCAAAACAAAGGCGGCGGGTTTATCCTTCTGTCTTATACGCATAGCCAGGGGGATGTAATTCCCGGTTCCGGGTATCATTGAACTGCGCATCCAGGCTCAGCGCGGCCGTGATAAGGCCAAGGTGCGTAAAGGCCTGTGGAAAGTTTCCCAGGTGTTCGCCCTGGATGCCCAGCTGCTCGGCATACAAACCGAGGTGGTTAGCGTACGCAAGCATTTTCTCGAAGATGAGGCGCGCTTTGTTCAAGTGCCCTGCCTTTGCCAGGCATTCCACATACCAGAAGGTGCACATGGAAAAAGTGCCCTCGCCGCCCTTCAATCCGTCCAGTTTCTGGTCGGTGCGATACCGGTACACAAGGGAGTCGGAGACGAGAATCTTTTCAATCTGGTCCAGCGTCGATAACCACTTGGGGTCCTGAGGGGAGATGAAGCGGATGATCGGCATAAGCAGGGTCGCCGCGTCAACGGTCTCCGCCCCCTTGTATTGCACGAACGCCTTGAGTTTGTCATTCCAGAACTCCTTGTGGATAGAGTGAAAGATCTTGTCGCGCTCTTCCCGCCATCGCGGAGAACGGGGAAACGAATGGCGGGTCGCAATCTTCATCGCCCGGTCAATGGCTACCCAGCACATCATCCTCGAATACAGGAATTCCTTTCTTCCGCCCCGAACCTCCCATATGCCCTGGTCGTCCTGCTGCCAATGGCTGCAAACCCAGTCGACCTGTCTAGATATGTCAAGCCAGAAATCGTAAGAGATCGGCTCCCCATGCTTGTCGTAGAGATAAACGGAATCCAGCAGCTCGCCATAGATGTCAAGCTGGACCTGGTCATAAGCGCCATTGCCAATCCTCACGGGGTATGATTTCCTGTACCCTTCCAGGTGCGTGAGCTCACTCTCGAAAAGATCCTTGCGTCCGTCTATGCCATACATCAGGCTGAGGTTTCCCACCTTGCCAATGTCATTGCACTGCTGTTCCACCCACTTCATAAACTCGCGGGCTTCTTTCTCATAGCCGAGCTTCAGGAGTGTGAATACCGTGAAGGACGCATCGCGGATCCAGGTATACCGGTAATCCCAGTTCCGTTCGCCGCCGATCTCTTCCGGCAACCCGAATGTTGGCGCGGCCACCATCGATCCATGCTTCTGCGAGATCAGGAGTTTCAGAACCAGGGCAGACCGGTGTACGATCTCCGACCAACGTCCCTTATAGCGCGATTTGCCAATCCAGCTTTTCCAGAAATTGATCGTGTCGAAAAGGCTTTTCTTCGCAAAGTCAGGGAGCGCGTCGGGCTTCGATACGGTGTCGCCGGTTATATACTCCAGCTTGAAGATCACTGTTTCGCCCGCCGATAACGTGAAGGTGGCGGTGGCGTCGCCTCCCTCCTGCCGCAAAGGAATCGTTGACACCAGGGCCAGTCTCCCTTGATTGTCGCGCTCGCTGGCGAAAACAAATTCGCAGTCATTTGCCACCGTCACGGTGTGCTTGGCGCGCGCATAGTCGAACCGTGGTCTGCATTCCATTCGGAAGTCCAGGGCCCCCTGCACGCAGGTGACCATGCGGACGAGCTCTTTGCCGACATACCGACTCTCGACGGGCATAAAGTCCGTGATTTCCCCCACTCCGTTCCGCTGAAGAAAGCGCGTCAGCAGCACATTCGTCTCCGGTAGATACAATTGCTTATGCTTTGACTGGTCCTCGACGGGAGCGATCTTGAAGTAGCCGCCTTTGCGATAGTCGAGAATGGAAGCAAAGACTGTCGGCGAATCAAAATCCGGGAAGCAAAGAAAATCGATGGATCCGTCCAGCCCCACCAGCGCCACTGTATTCAGGTCTCCAATCACACCATAGTTCTCGATCGGCCGGTAGTTTTCCATAGGTCATCAAATCCGGTTGTACAACCTCGCCCACTTGAGCAATTTATTTTTGTGTGACTGCAGCAGCTGACCCGGCTTCAGTCTCCACAGCCAGTTTAACCTGGTCGAAGCCGGGCGGTTCATCCGCGCCGTATCATCGAGCCCGAGAACGTCTTGTAACGGAAGGATCGCGATTTTAGCGACCGACGCATAAGCCATTCTTGCCAGGACATCGTGGATGTTGTTCTGACTGATCCCGGGCTGGTCCGTATAATGCTTAAGGTTAAGCCTTACATCCTGTCGCGAATCTTTCAGCCACCAGCCCACGGTAGTATTGTTGTCATGCGTGCCGGTATACACCACGAAGTTCGGTGTATAATTGTGCGGTATATAATCCGAAGTGGTCATGTTGTCGCCGAAAGCGAACTGAAGAACCTTCATTCCGGGGAAGCCGAATTCATCACGGAGGGCATACACGCCCGCGTCGACATCCCCCAGGTCCTCCGCAACCAGCGGAAGTTTTCCCAGCTTCTCGCGCAGCGTGTTAAAAAACTCCGCCCCGGGACCCTTCTGCCATTTTCCGTTTACGGCAGTCTTTTCGCCGGCGGGCACCTCCCAGTAAGAAACAAACGCCCGGAAGTGATCAAGCCGCACAAGGTCGAACATCTCAAAATTCTTCCGCACCCGCTGCATCCACCAGAAATATCCGCTCCGCTTTAAAACATCCCATCTGAAGACCGGCATTCCCCAAAGCTGTCCGTTTGCATTGAAATAATCGGGAGGCACACCCGCCATAGCCCTGACGCCCCGCCTCTGATCCAGCCTGAAGATCTCAGGATGAGACCAGACGTCCGATGAATCGTAGCTTACGTAGAACGGAAGGTCGCCGAACATCAGAATGTTGAGATCGTTGCAAAAGGACTTGAGTGCCTTCCATTGACCGTGAAAAACGTACTGCAGCCACTTGACCTTGTTAAGACGCTCGTGGTGAAAGCGGTTGATATCGCCCAGCGCTTTCGCCTGGCGCGTCTTGTACGGTGAAGGCCATTCATACCAGGGTTTCCCGTCGTGCTGCGATTTCAACACCATGTACAATGCGAAATCGTCCAGCCACCAGGCTTCTTGCCTGCAGAATTCACGGAACGAAGCATGCATGGCGGCGTTGCTGAGAAACGAGCGGTAACCCTTTTCAAAAAGAACCTCCCGGATCAGGGTCGCCTCCCGGAAGTTTGCCCTTCCATGGTTGGCTACGTGTAACTGCTTCAGATCGTGGAGGGTGACCAGCTCGTCTCGCACCATCCGCTCCGGGCTGATCAGCAATGGATTTCCCGCCATTCCGGAGACAGCGCTGTAAGGCGAATAGGCCTGCTCTTCACCGGTCGGGTTCAATGGAAGAATCTGCCAGTAGCGTTGCCCGCTTTCATTGAGAAACCGTGCGAATCTTTCAGCTTCCGGGCCCAGGTCGCCGATACCGAAAAGTGAAGGAAGCGAAGTGACGTGCAGAAGGATGCCTGCGCTCCGCGGCTCGCGCGCCAGCGTCTGCTTCAGACCGGCGTTTGCAGTTCGCTTGCCCTTTCTCATTCCTTTGGATTTAGTAGTAGGACGACCGATCGGCCCTGGACGACGAGTTTGTCGCCAGGCGCGAACGATTGTCCATCCCCAATGAACCCCTCGAAGGTATCGAGAATCTTTATCCAATGCCTGCCGTATTTTTCGGCCGGCATCGTGTACTCCAGCGGTTCATAGTGGGCGTTGAAGATCACGTAAAAAGAATCATCCAGAACCGGCTCGCCTTTCGCGCTCAACGTGTGGATTCCTTTTCCATTCAGGTAGATCGCCAGCGATTTGGCAAACGATGTATTCCAGTGTTCTTCGGTCATCTCGCTTCCCTCCGGAAGGAACCAGGCGATATCCTCAACGCCCACGCCTTTGATCGGCTGGCCCTGAAACCATTTACGACGCGAGAAGGCCGGATGACCCTTTCGCAATGTGATGAGCTTCCTTGTGAAGTCCGCCAGCTCGCCGTCGACTTTCCCCCAATTGATCCAGGAGATCTCGTTATCCTGACAGTAAGCATTGTTATTGCCGTTTTGCGTACGGCTCATCTCGTCGCCGGCGACGATCATGGGCACGCCCTGCGATAGCAACAGCGTGGTGAGAAAATTCCTTTTCTGGCGCTGCCGCAACTGCACGATCGCTTTCTTTTTCGTCGGACCTTCCACGCCGCAGTTCCACGACCGGTTATGGCTTTCACCGTCCAGATTATTCTCGCCGTTGGCTTCATTGTGCTTTTCGTTGTAGGAAACGAGGTCGTGGAGCGTAAATCCGTCGTGCGCGGTAACGAAATTGATGCTCGCCGTCGGGCGCCGGTAATCACCCTGGTACAGATCCGGGCTGCCGGTGAACCGGGCTGCAAATTCTCCCAGCATGCTGTCAGCGCCACGCCAATAGTCGCGGATGCAATCGCGGTATTTGCCGTTCCATTCGGTCCATCCCGGAGGAAAATTTCCGACCTGATATCCGCCCTCGCCGATATCCCACGGCTCGGCAATGAGCTTCACCTGTGAGATCACAGGATCCTGGTGGATCACATCGAAGAAGGAGCTGAGCTTATGAACCGCATGCAACTCGCGCGCGAGCGCCGAGGCCAGGTCAAACCTGAACCCGTCAACGTGCATTTCCTGAATCCAGTAACGCAGGCTGTCCATCATCATCTGCAGCACGTTCGGGATGTTCGCGCGCAGCGTATTCCCCGTGCCGGTATAGTCGTTGTAAAAGCGCTTGTCCTCCATCAGCCGGTAATAAGAGACGTTGTCAATACCTTTGAATGACAACGTCGGTCCCAGATGGTTCCCTTCCCCTGTGTGGTTGTAAACAACGTCAAGGATGACTTCGATGCCTGCCTTGTGAAGCGCCTTTACCATGCTTTTGAATTCCGTCACCTGCGCACCGGTAACGCCCGAGCTGCAATAGCGAACATCCGGCGCAAAAAAACCGATGCTGTTATATCCCCAGTAATTCGTCAGCCCTTTTTCAACGAGATGCCGGTCGGCGACAAAATGGTGCACCGGTAACAATTCGACAGCGGTAATCCCGGTGTGCTTCAGATAGTCAATGACTGAGGGATGCGCCAGGCCGGCATACGTGCCCTGAATCTCTTGCGGAAGATCGGGATGCGTTTTGGTGAATCCCTTCACGTGCGTCTCGTAAATGATGCTTTCATGGTAGGGGATCTTGGGCGAACGGTCCCCTTCCCAATCAAAAGAGTTGTCGATGACGACGCATTTGGGTATGAACGGAGCGCTGTCGGTATCGCTGATCTTCAAATCTTCTTCCGGATTCCCGAGCTCATAACCGAAAAGCGCATCGTCCCAGTCGATGGTGCCGGCAATTGCTCTGGCATAGGGATCGATGACCAGTTTCGCGGGATTGAACCGGTGGCCATTGGCCGGATCGTACGGTCCATGCACCCGGTACCCATAGAGTTGTCCCGGTTTTAAGCCCGGAACATACGCGTGATACATCTGATGAGTCCTTTCCATCATTTCAATAAGAACCGACTGAGTCTCACCGGCGCGCTTGTCAAACAAACACAATTCAACGCCGGTGGCATTTTCAGCAAAGAGAGCAAAATTCACCCCTTGCCCGTCCCATGTTGCTCCCAGCGGATAAGGGACCCCCGGATATGTCATCATATTTTTATAGTCGGTTTTTGCTTAAAAAAAATGTACCTGACTAAGAATGGTTGTCTTCAGGTACATTTCCATGAGGAAGCGATTCAAGGTTCATGACCCAGACGGGTGTTGTGGCTTTGACTGTCTGTCGCTCTACTTCGGCAGGCGACAGGTTGTTCTCATTGCGAACCGGCCTGTTCTTCTCTTCATTGACCTTCAAGGTCAAGTGGGTCACGACGTTCATATAGTTAATAAACGCTTCATACGACGAAGGAAACGGACTAAAATAGGAATGGACGCTGCCATCACTGTCGGTTTTGACCGACATATAATAAAAATGGTCGCTCGTCTGCAGATAGCGCCAGTACTTCAAAAGCCTGCTGTTATTGAGGTGCTTGATTTCGCTTTCGAGCTTCATGATCGAATTGAATGCGTCTTTCTGCATGTCGTTGCCGAGCCAGGCAGAAAGGTCGCGTTCGAGATCGCCCCATGAAACATAGCTGGGGCATGAAAGTGGCAAAGGTTCATAGGGCAGCGCGGTCGCCTGCGACGGAAGCGCCATGCGGAATCTGCCACTCTGCGAGAGCGACGTCAACAGCTCCTCCAGGAAGGCAAATATTCCGGTATTGGCTTTGTGATGTTCGCCGAACGTCTCATAGTCCATTGCAAGGGTGATCACCTTTTCAGCGGCGGGCATCGCGTGCAACCAGTCAAGATAACGGCGGACATCGAGGCGGGTTCCTCCTTCCATAAAACGGAAGGCGATGTCATCGCTTAGCCTGTAATTCCGGAGAAGAATCCGCAGCTGTTGATGTTCGGGATGGCAGTAAAGCTGGTGCGGACTTCTCTGGCCGAGGAGTTTCTCGTGTCCTTCGGTGAATATACCATTGAAGCCCATCATGGCAACACGCTTTCCGATGTCGTCATGATAGATCAACTCCGTGTTGCGAAACACTTGTGGGCGGATGCCAAACGTCTCGTAGATCTTCCCCGCGTGCTGAAGCACCTGAATTTCGAACTCGTCTCCGTTGATCAGGCTGGCAAGCGAATGATAGTAGGTTTCAGCGAGAAACTCGACACTCCCTGTTGCGGCAAGCTCCCGGACACTGTCGATCACCTCCGGCGCGTATTCTTCGAGCTGTTCGATCACAACGCCCGAGAGAGAGAACGCGATCCGGATCTGTGGATGCGCCTTTACCAGCTGGAGAAGCAGCTTGTTCGCCGGCAGATAACAGCATTCACTCACGCGTCTTACGATGGACTCGTTCAGCGTGTCATTAAAATAGTGCGGCTCGTTTCCGAGATCGAAAAAATTAACGGGTTGAAGTCTTCTCGGTTGATGCACCTGGAGGTACAAAATGATCGTCTGCATACTTTTATCGCTTCCCGGCGAGCTCATGGTACAGGGCTTTTACGTTGCATGCAGCTTTATCCCAAGTGAGAAGTTGTACGTGCTGTTTGCTGTTCTGCCGCAACACATGGGATAAACTTTCATACCGCAGTACACTGCAAATCGCGCCAGCCAGCGCCTTTACATCCCAGAAGTCGACTTTGATCGCGTGTGGCATCACCTCGGCAACGCCCGATTGATTCGACAGTATCACAGGAACTCCACTTTGGATCGCTTCCAGGGGCGCGATACCGAATGGCTCTGATACGGAGGGCATAACATACACGTCGGTCAGCGACCATATCTGGTCAACCTGGCTGCCCCGCAGAAAGCCCGTAAAATGAAAATTTGAAGACATGTTCAGCTGCGCCACCCTTTCGATCATTTGCGGAAGAAGGTCCCCAGCGCCAGCCACAATAAAGTGAGCGTCCGGAAATTCCTGCAGAACTTTTTGAGCGGCGTCAACAAAGAACCGCGGCCCTTTCTGATAGGTGACCCTGCCGAGAAAGGTAACGAAATGGGAGGCGAAGTCAGGAAAAGCGAATTCGCCCGCTTCCTCTTTCGGACCTATTCCGTTGTGAATCACGTTCACCCGCTCGGCCGGAACCCCGTAACGCGAGACGAGAATTTCTTTTGTCCAGTTACTGACCGCGATGACCCGGTCCGCTTCATGCAATCCCGTCTTTTCAATCTCGAACATCTCCGGATTGATGTGCTCGCCGGCGCGATCGAACTCGGTGGAGTGGACGTGAACAACCAATGGCTTCTTCGTCCGCCGTTTCGCTTCAATACCTGCGAGAAAAGTCATCCAGTCGTGCGCATGAATTACGTCAAACGAATATTTCCCGGCCACGATGCCGCCTACCGTTCCATACCGTTTTACCTCCTCCAGCAGGTTATCGCCGTATGTGCCTGTGAAATCATAATGATCCGACGGCGTATCCGGCTCAGCTGCCGGTGGAGTCTCCTCGGTGGCATTTGAACTGTGCGTCACATCGGCGCGAGCGTGAAAAGAATAATTCCATGAACTCAGCGAATGCTCGTGGCGGACGCCGGCCCTGGGCGATTCATATGGAGACAGGCCGGCCGGAATTTCGAGGTAAGACATCGCGTGCCGGCTTTCTTTTGCCTCCGACCCAACAGCGCGGGCGACAATGGGCTGCGAAACGCCATGTGACTTATTGGGTAAACGTTTTCGTGGCGTGATCCTGATCGCGCTCGCATTGATCAGCCTGGCGTCTTTCTCGGTTTCGTCGCCGTACAATTTTGGCACCACAAAGAGAACCTTCACTTTGTGCGCAGACAATGATCGCGTCAACCCCAGGCAGGCCGTACCAAGACCGCCCGAAATATGCGGTGGAAACTCCCACCCGAACATGAGTACTTTCATCGTTGCTGCAAACGCTTTGACGGTGGTCTGTAAAAGTCTGTGCCGTAACGTCTACCCCGCGCGTTAGGCGCAAGCGGCGGTTGCCAGCAAACCGTGATGGGTTAACCATGGCATGAAAATAATCCTGGAATGGAAAAAAAATCAGTATGGTTTACCCGGCGGTTGGATCTTTTGCAGACAAAAATACCTGCTCCTTTACCGTCTGGGCTCCCTGCCGAAAGAAGGTGGAGGTGGTGCTCTGCGATCGCAAGACAATCCACCCCCTCGAGAAAGAGAACTGCGGTTACTGGACCTGCACCGTTCCGGAAGCAGAGCCGGGGACACGCTACCTGTTCCGCCTCGATGGAGATAACGAACTGCCCGACCCCGCGTCCCGCGCGCAGGCCGATGGCGTTCATGGTCCGTCGACTGTCATACGCGAGGACTACTCGTGGACCGACTCCGCCTGGAAAGGACTTCCCCTCGGCGACATGATCATCTATGAACTTCATGTCGGAACCTTTTCTCCAGCCCATGATTTCCGGGGCGTCATGTCCAGGCTTCCGCACTTTAAAAGGCTGGGAGTAAATACCCTCGAGCTCATGCCGGTGGCCCAATTCCCCGGTGAAAGGAACTGGGGGTATGATGGGGTTTTTCCCTTTGCTGTGCAGCAGTCGTATGGCGGAGCAACCGGGTTGAAGGACCTGGTCAACGAAGCGCACCGGGAGGGAATAGCAATCATGCTCGATGTGGTCTATAACCACCTCGGGCCGGAAGGAAACTACCTTCAGAAATACGGTCCCTATTTCACCGATCGACACCGGACCGGATGGGGACAAGCCATCAACTTCGATGGGCCGTGGTCCGATGGCGTGCGCTCGTTCTTCCTGCAGAATGCCCTTATGTGGCTTGAGGATTTTCACATCGACGGCCTCCGCCTTGACGCCGTTCACGCCATCTGGGATTCCAGCGCCCTTCACTTCACCGAAGAGCTTGTCATGAAAACGCGGGCGCTGGAAAAAGAATGCGGACGGAAAAAGGTCCTCGTCGCCGAACTCGATCTCAACGACCCGCGGTATATACTTCCGCCCGCCAAGGGAGGATACGGCCTCGACGGCCAGTGGTCCGACGAATTCCATCACGCCCTTCACTCTTTGCTGACGGGAGAAGTGAATGGCTATTACGAAGATTTCGGAAGCACGAGTCACCTCGCGAAAGCAGTAAGCGAATCCTACGTCTACACCGGCGAATATTCCGTCCACAGAAAAAGACACTTCGGCAGGAAGCCTGTTGCAACCACGTTTGACCAGTTCGTTGTCTTCGCTCAAAATCACGACCAGGTTGGAAACAGAATGCTGGGCGACCGGCTCTCTTCGCTGGTATCCAAAGAAGCCCTGAAGCTCGCGGCCGTCACGTACCTTTTATCGCCTCATGTCCCCATGCTCTTCATGGGCGAGGAATACGGCGAAAAAAATCCTTTCCATTACTTCGTCAGCCATAGCGACGAGGAGCTGGTCAGCCTTGTCAGAAGTGGGCGCCAGCAGGAGTTCTCCTACTTCAACTGGACGGGAGATATACCGGACCCGCAGGCGAGGAGAACCTTCGAGGAATCTGTCCTCTCCTGGAAAGTGGACACCGATGAGGGCTCAAGAACGCTCTTCCGCCTTTACGCGCACCTGATCGGCCTGAGAAAAACCAGACCCGCCCTGAGCGGTAAAAGCCGCGACACGCTCAGGCTTCTGTCGTCAGACGGCGGCATCCTTTGCTTCGAGGTGCGCCATTTGAATGACTGCCTGACGATCATTCTTAACTTTTCAAAAGAAGAGGTTGGCTTCGCGCTGCCGCACAACCGGCAGGGCAAAAAAATATTCGACAGCGCTTCCGCCGAATGGGGCGGCCCGGGCGAAGGCCGCGCGCCTGCCGCCGGCGAAAAACAGCTCACGTTAATGCCGCAATCCGCACAGATCTTTGAAGAATAGCATGAACATTCCTTCAGCCACATACCGCATCCAGCTCCACCGGGGCTTTACCCTGCGAAACCTTCAGCGTATCGTTGACTATCTGCACACCCTCGGCATCAACACCCTCTACGCTTCACCGATCATGCAGGCAACGCCGGGCAGCATGCATGGATACGATGTAACCGACCCGCACACCATTAACCCGGAGCTGGGTGACATCGAGGACCTCCGCGCGCTGGCAAAGGAATTGCGCAAGAGAAACATGTTCTGGCTGCAGGACATCGTTCCCAACCACATGGCATTTCACGCGATGAATTTCCGGTTGATGGACGTACTGGAGCGCGGACCGGAGTCTGAGTCCTAT
>DASVOT010000526.1:0-1947 GCA_036383235.1 Chryseosolibacter sp. | reverse complement strand
GTTCGCTCGTGTTGTTCACATAGGTGTCCGGAATAAGGATCTCGAGATCGGTTTCGATGACACAATCCTGCACGATGAGCTTTGCCTTCTCAGCCAGCTCCACTGCGAAGAGATCCTTGAAATCGGTTTCCTTTAGTTCCTGGATGGCGTCATCAAGTATTTTATGGTAAGTATCGAAACCCAGGTCGTTGATGAACCCACTCTGTTCCGCCCCGAGGAGGTTACCGGCCCCGCGGATGTCAAGGTCGCGCATGGCGACCTTGAATCCATCTCCCAGTTCCGAGAATTCCTCGAGAGCGGCAAGGCGTTTCCTGGAGTCCGCGGTGAGGAGCGAGGCGGGCGGCGTCAGTAAATAGCAATACGCCTTCTTATTTGAGCGTCCTACGCGGCCGCGCATCTGATGGAGGTCGGAAAGGCCGAACATATGCGCCTGGTTGATAATGATGGTGTTGGCGTTGGGTATATCGAGTCCTGACTCTATGATATTGGTGGAGACCAGCACATCATATTCGCCGTCGATGAACTTGAGCATCACCTTTTCAAGCTTGTCACCTTCCATCTGCCCGTGCGCGATTCCGATGCGTGCGTCAGGGACCAGTTTGTAGATGGTGTTGGCCACCGATTCGATGTCGCTCACGCGGTTATGAACGAAAAACACCTGGCCTCCCCTTTTCAGCTCGCGGCTGATCGCGTCCCGTATGATGGTTTCGTGAAACGTATGCAACTCGGTGGTTACTGGCTGGCGGTTCGGCGGAGGTGTGGATATGATGCTCAGATCGCGGGCCCCCATCAACGAGAAATGAAGGGTGCGCGGAATAGGTGTTGCCGTGAGCGTCAGCACATCCACGTTGACTTTCAGCTCCTTCAGCTTGTCTTTCACTTTGACGCCAAACTTCTGCTCTTCATCCACTACGAGAAGCCCGAGATTCTTGAAGTTTACATCCTTGCTCACGATCCGATGCGTTCCGATGAGGATATCGACCTTCCCCTCCCTAACGTCGGCGAGTATCTTCTTGATCTCCTTGTCGGATTTGAAACGCGAAATGTAATCCACTTTAACGGGCAGGTTCGATAGCCTTTCCTTAAAGGTTCGATAGTGCTGCATGGCAAGTATGGTTGTCGGCACAAGCACAGCGACCTGTTTGCCTTCCGTAGTTGCCTTGAAAGCGGCGCGGATGGCAACCTCCGTTTTTCCGAAACCTACGTCGCCGCATACCAGGCGGTCCATAGGATGGGGCGCTTCCATGTCGTGCTTCACATCTTCGGTTGCGCGCGCCTGGTCCGGAGTGTCTTCATACATGAAAGAAGATTCCAGCTCCGCCTGAAGAAAACTGTCGGGAGGGAACGCGAATCCCGGGGAGGTTTTTCTCTTCGCGTACAGTTCGATGAGCTCGCGGGCAATGTCTTTGACCCTTTTCTTGGCTTTCGACTTCTTGGTTTCCCATTCCTGGGTGCCGAGTTTGCTGATGACCGGAGGCGCTCCATCCTTGCCGGAATATTTTGAGATCTTGTGAAGCGCATGGATGCTGACATACAACAAGTCATCGTCGCGGTATACAAGCCTGATCGCTTCCTGCTCATGGCCGTTGACGATCTTTTTCTCCAGGCCGGCGAATTTGGCGATGCCATAGTCGATATGCGTGACGAAATCGCCGGGTTGCAGGGTTTGCAGCTCGCGCAGGGTGAGGGCTTTCGATTTCGTGAATTTCTCTTTTGCGCGATAGCGGTGAAATCGTTCGAAGATCTGGTGGTCCGTGTAGCAGACAATCTTAAGCGTCTGGTCTACAAAGCCCTGACGAAAGGCAAATTCCAGCGGTTGGAATTCCAGTTGTGGATTCAGCTCCTCAAAGACACCTTTTAACCTTTCCAGCTGCCGCGGCATTTCCGCAGCGATGAAATTCTGATAACCCTGTTGCTGATGGTCGAATAGGTTGCCTGCCAGTAACT
>DASVOT010000525.1:0-12453 GCA_036383235.1 Chryseosolibacter sp. | reverse complement strand
CCTGGTCGCCTCCATTTCCTCCTACAAGGGGTACTACACGCAAGGCGGCGCGCTGGAAGTGGGTATTTCCAGTACCCAGGCCGTTACGAACAGCGTGATCGCCGTTCTCCTCGCAGACTATCTGTTGGCCCAGTTACTGCTTCAAAAATGATCGAGGCGCGTCATATTTCAAAATCGTTCGCCGACCGGCCCATCCTTCACGATGTAAGCGGAGTGTTTGAAAAGGGCAAGCCCAACCTCATTATCGGCGCCAGCGGAACGGGCAAGAGCGTGCTCCTGAAATGCATCGTGGGACTGGTGAAGCCGGATCGCGGAGAGGTCATCTACGACGGCAGGAATTTCTTCGAGGGCGATCGCAATGTGAAAACGGAAATCCGCCGCGAAATCGGGATGCTTTTCCAGGGTGGGGCGCTCTTCGACTCCAAAACGGTGGAAGAAAACGTGAGGTTTCCCCTGGACATCCTCACGAAGATGCCCAAGGATGAACGGCTCGACCGGGTCAACTTTTGTTTAAAGCGCGTGGGTCTTGAGAACGCCAACGCCAAAATGCCTTCCGAGCTCAGCGGGGGAAT
The DNA here is from genome assembly GCA_036383235.1 of Chryseosolibacter sp. GTDB lineage: Bacteria > Bacteroidota > Bacteroidia > Cytophagales > Cyclobacteriaceae > Chryseosolibacter. The sequence goes on along the minus strand of DASVOT010000525.1, from coordinate 11,881 downwards.
GAAGAAACGCGTGGGCATTGCCCGTGCCATCGTCAACAACCCCAACTACCTTTTCTGCGACGAGCCAAACTCAGGCCTCGATCCGCAGACCTCCATCGTCATCGACGAGCTCATCCAGGATATTTCCGAAGATTACAACATCACCACCATTGTCGTGACCCACGACATGAATTCGGTCATGGGGATCGGAGAAAAGATCCTGTTTATCTACAAGGGCAGGAAGTTATGGGAAGGAAATAAAACTGAGATCACGCACTCGGGCGTGAGGGAGCTGGATGATTTTGTGTTTGCAAACAAAGTGATGAGCAGCCTCAGGAAAAAATGATCCCTCTATGGATCCGCGAACAACCCGCCACTATACGGCTACGGGCAGCTCGACAATAAAAGTGGTCCCTTTATTAAGGCGCGTTTGAAAATAGATGGCCCCGTTCATCTGATGAATCGCCTGGCGGGAGATGGCAAGGCCAAGGCCCGAACCGGATTTTTTCGTGCTGAAGTGAGGCAGGAAAATACGGTCAGCGATCTCAGGGCCAATGCCTTTGCCATTGTCCTGGAACTCGATCCTGAATTTGTCCTGTTCGCGGTAAAGAGAAACACTCACCCTTGCGCGCTGCCCGGCATTCCCGGACTGGAGGCCATTCAGAATAAGATTTGAAAACGTGCGGCTGAGCAACTGCTCATCGCCCATGGCAAACGCTTCCTTCACATGGGATTTGAATGCGATCTCTCCCCCGGGACTGTGCAGGTCCACCACTCTTTTCAAAAGGGCAACGAGATCGAGCCGCACAATGACCGGCTCCGGCATTTTTGCAAACCCGCTGAAGGAGGAGGCAATCTCGTTCAGGGTATCCACCTGCGCAAGCATCGTGGCGATCGCCTTGCGCGTTTTGTCAACCGAGCCGTTCCCTTCCTTCAGCGCCCGCTCCAGTTGCTGCAGGGTGAGCTTCATCGGCGTCAGCGGATTCTTTATCTCGTGGGCCACTTGCTGGGCAATCTCGCGCCACGCTTTTTCGCGCTGGGTCCGCTCGAGCTCGATCTTGCTTTCACTCAGCTTGAATAACATGCTGTTGTACTCCTTGACCATGATACCGATCTCGTCGGTGGCGGTCCAGGTCAGCGGATGGTTCATCTTCGTAAGCGACGTCTTCCGCAGTGACTGGGTAATGAACCGGAGGGGAAACGTGAGCCATTCCGACACAAAATAAGAGAGCACGAGCAAGACGATAAAGATGACGGCGAAAATATTCAGTATGTTCGACAGGATGACCGTTTGCACTCTTTCCAGCAAATAGGCGGACTGGAAAAAAGGGATGCCCAGGATCCCGATAAGGTTGCCGGTCTGCGGCGATTTCAGCGCGCTGTACGCGACAAAATAACGCAGCTTTCCCACGTGTTCCGACTCGATGATCAGGTTCTCTCCACCCAGTACACGGAAATATGCGTGCGAATTGACGTACTGCGAAAGGAGGTTGCTTTCAAAGATCAGCGGCTGGCTCGTCGCCAGGAGCTGTCCCCGGGTATTGTACACGTTCGCATCCATGTTCGAGAGCTTCGCGAGGTCGGCCAGCTGATTGACCAGATTCGCCCTTCCTTCGCCTTCATCGCTTCCATAGCCGCTCAGGTAGCCGCTGATCTGCTGTCCGAACACCCTCGACCTGTTAAGGTATTCCGTATCCTGCTGCTGATGCGACGATTTACTCGTCAGTCCCAGGGTGGTGACGCTCACAATAATGAGCGGCACGAAGAAAGCAAGGTTGAGATACAATTGAATGCGCGCCGAAAAAAACAGGCGGCGGCCCCTGAAATAGTTGTAAATGCCTTGCATGAAGATCATGGCGAGAATGATCAGGAGGCCCAGCACAAACAGGAACGAAAAGTTCGCCACCTTGTATACCAGCGGGAGCTCCTTCGAGGAGACGACGGCGACCTTTCCGTTCTCTTCCTCCTGGGCGATGTGATCGTATCCATTGAAGTAAAAGCCCTTCGTATAGAGCGATGCGTTCAACAGCCACTTCCGGTCGAAAAACTTTTCGTAGTTGAACTCGCCGGAACTGAATACGATCTTGCCGTTCAAAAAAACGGCGTAGTTCAGGTCGTGGGTATGATAGAATTGCTGAAAGGTGCGGTCGACAAGCAACTCCGGGTAAACGTTCTCGGGGATGATCTTTTTGAGCGACAGTTCGACGACCACATAACCATAAACCGTAGTACCGCGCTGAAGCGGCACGAGCATCAGATATTTCTGAGTGATGTCCGTTTCTGGGCTCGACACGTAATAGAGGTTTTCGTATTCGGTACGGAACTGGTCGCCCTGGTAGGGAGCGAGCAATTCTTCCAGCGTAATGTCGGAGGGGTTGTCCACCGGTGCGCCGAAGGAATTGAAAGTAAAGATCTGGACATCGTATTTATTGAAATAGCTGGGCAGGAAAAACTGGCGAACCTTCTGCCGGATGGGTTCCTTGCCCAGGAAAGGACTCATGATCCGCGTCTGGATGAAGGCATCGTCGGCGATCTTGAGAGAAGCGTCATTCAACAGGTATTCGGCAAAAACGTCGCGGTCGATCAAAAACGTACTGGCGAACCGGAACTGGCTTTCAATTTTTTCCTTGTGGGTAAAGTACTGGATCGCATACGCGCCGACGGCGGATAAAAAGAAGATGCTGGTGAACAGATAGGCGAACGTGCCATACGACAAACGCTTCAGGTTCTTGTGAAGTCTCAGGAAATGGACAACCAGAAAGCTGACCGTTGCGCACAACAGTGGAAACGCGTACTCTTGCGGAGACCATTCGTTGATCGCCGAAAACAGCGCGATGGCCGTGAGCAGGGAAACCACCGACCGGGTCTTGCTCCTGTCGCCGGAGAGCACCGAGATAAAAGCATGGGAGAAGAGGAACGAAGCGATGCCCGACAGCAGCACCGTAAGCAGCGCGAGCACGCGAAGGCTATCAAACTGGAGCGATTGCGAGATATCCAGGATGATCGAGGAATTATTATAAAGCGTCTGAATAACGATAAACGGAAACAGCCAGGCGAAGAAGATAGCAAGGCCTGACACAATGGAGATGACCCAGGAATGCCACGGGTGATTTCGGAGCCGGAGAACGCGGAGGCGGAAGAAGTTCCTGAACAGATACAGCGACAGCGCCACGATACCCACCACGTTAAGGAAAAAATCTCCCAGTGACGCGTTGATCGAAGAAGATGCAAAGACCTGCGGATCGAAAAAATCGCTTCTGATCAGTCCACCCGGAAAACGGAAAAGCACCATCAGTCCCCTTAAGGCCAGGAGAACGACCAGCAGGAAAACGAAACCACCTTCCGCCGATCGTTTCCGGATGCGGGGAAGCAGGGCGTAGACCGCCATCAGGGCGAACACGAGTGAAAGCGTCAACAAGATCACCGACGCGGTCCGCATCCGGTCACGGGCAGGAAAATCCGCCGCGACGAGGCTGATCCGGAAAACGCAGGTGCCGTTCACACACACGGGGACACCGAGAGACGAGTTGACCTCGAGGATGGAAAAATCCGGGGAAGGGAAGATCGCCTTATTCCACTCCAGTTGCAGATAATCGTTGTGGATGGTATACTCCTTGCGGAGGGTGACGAGTGAGATCACGTAATGATTTCCGTCAAGGCGATCTCTTTTCAGCACGTAAGCTTCCCTGCCGATGCGCAGCAAGCGGATCCCGGAGGAATCGGCGGGCAACGGCGCCGGAACGAAAGCGTTATCCGACCAGTACTTCAGCTGATTGCGGTCGTATACGAAGAAAGGATACGTGGTTTTGAGAGCGAGGGCGGTCCTGACATCGAAGGGCGATTTCAGGGCGGGTTTTAGCTCGTGGTCGATCACTTTCAACTCATCCCCGAGCCTTTCCGACACGCGTTTCGCCATCGCTTGGGGAGAGCCGGGTTGAAACGAAATCCAGGCGGTGCCTAGGCCGGCGAGAAGCAGGGTAATAAACAGCGCAAAAAAAAAGGTGGGTTTGGATCTCAAACCTTCTGATTTTTAGGATGCCTGAAAATATTACTTTGACCAGGCGGGGTCATATTTGATGCCCCCGAATGCATAAAGATACACGATCCTGGAATACCGGTAATTCAGAGGTGCCAGTAAAATCATGACCCCAACTACAGTGACAATGTACACGGTATCGGAAGGGTTGACCAACAGGTAAAGCAGCACGCTGATGACGACGATGGCGGCGATGGTAAAAGCGTATCCGACGTACATGGCGCCCTGGTAGAAGCCCGGCTCCGGTTCAAGCTTCCTGCCACAGTGCGGACAGGAGTCATTCATTTTATTGAATTTCCACAGTCTTTTCAGGGGATATGAAAACATGTCGCCTTCCCGGCAGCGCGGGCACTTGCCTTTAAGCATTGCGCCTGCTAAACTCTTTTCCCGCATTTCTGCTCGATTTATACCAAAGATACCCGATCACCATGGCTGCCACATAGGGAAGGAAAAGGAGATACAGGATGCCGATGTTCATACCTGCCGCGATACCGGGCTGTCCGTTACTGAAATTATTCTCAAGGGTTGAACGACACATGGCGCATTGCGCAGAGGCGGTGCCGGCAACCTGAACGAGGAGAAAAACGCCTAACAGTATCTTCTTCATTTGTAATACGGACTTATTAAAAGGTAGACCAGAACGCCGGTTACTGCAACGTACAACCACACCGGAAAAGTCAACCGCGCCAGTTTTTTATGCCTTTGAAAATCACCCGACAGCGCCCTGGCAAAGGTAAACAAGACAAAGGGTATAACACCGACCGAGAGCAAAATGTGCGTGATAAGGATGAAAAAATAGAGGTAACGAACCGGGCCGGTTCCGCCAAACGGCGTGGATTCCGCCGTCAGGTGATAGGCCACGTACAGCATCAGGAACAGCGCCGACAGGCCAATACAGGTCTTCATCAGCCTTTCATGCAATAACCGCTTTCCCTTCCTGATGGCAACATAGGCCGTGGTTAGCAGCAAGGCGGTCACACCGTTGATGGTTGCGTAGATCGGAGGAAGAAAAGAGAAATCGTATCCCTGGATCTTCGGCATGCCAAAGAGCAGGGCTACTACCAGGGGGATCAATACCGACAGGATAACAATTGTTCTGTTATACCGCCGGTCTTTCCCGGACTGAATTTTCGTATCGGCTGTCATTTCAATAATGCTTCAGGATGATATCAATTTCCACGAGCAGGCGGTCGACCTCATCGCGGTCCCTCCCGTCATAATACCCGCGGATGCGCTTCAGGTGGTCCAGCATCACCACCGATGCCGGAGGATGCAGCAACAGGATGCATTCCTGCAGCACCCGCCTGTCGACGTCGGGCGGAAGCGACGACGGTGGAACCAACTTCACCGGGGCGTCTCCGTATTCGACCGAGACGCGTTTGAGCGGCGTGGCGAGTGCCGGATCAAAATACAGGACAAAAAGGGAATCCGTCTTGCCGAGGCGCAGCTCCGCGATGACGGAATCTGCCACCCGATAGGGCGTTTCGTACAGGTATGGGCAGTTCGCCGGCGCCGGAAGGGTCCCCTGCTGGTGAAGGGGAGCCACCTGAAATTCATTTCTTCCGAATATTTTCAGGAAAAGAAAAATGGCCACTGGCAGGATCAGGGCAGAAATAAGAACGGCTGCTTTTTTTCTTTTCATCGCCCCGATGTCGATACGTCAAAAAACAAAGCCAATCGCCCAGGCCACCATGAGGAAATCACTCTGCCCTGTGCTAATGCCGGACGGGAATTCACACCGCATCAAAACCTGACGTCGGAGATGGCCATGCCTTCGTATACGAGGGCAATGAGCAACCACACGACAAAGATCATGGGTATGAGGATGGCCCATATCAGCACTTTCGCTTCATGGCGAAGGTGCATGAATTCGCCCACGATATAAGCGGCTTTCACAATGGTCATGCAGATGAAAAGCCACACCCGCACGTCTTTGTACTCGTGCGGCACCATGAAGGCGATGGTAAATTCGATTGCCGTAATGACACCTAATATCAGGGCAACCCTCCAGAGTTTCCTGATCTTTTCCTTATCCGGAGGGATGACCGTGACGGTGCGGTGTTCTTCGTGATGGGCAGTTTCCATTTATAATTTCGGTTTTAAGATCAGACAAGATAGAAGAAGGTGAACACGAACACCCACACGAGGTCCACGAAGTGCCAGTACAAACCTACCTTCTCGACCATTTCATAATGGCCGCGGCGCTCATAGACGCCGGTGACGGTATTGTAGAAGATCAGGAAGTTGAAGCAAACTCCGCTGAAAACGTGGAAGCCGTGAAATCCCGTGATAAAAAAGAAAAAGTCGGCAAACGCGGGAGGGCCGTACTGGTTCTGATGGAGGTTTGCGCCAAAGAATGTTGTTCCTTCGGCGACCGCTTTGCCAACGTGGGCGCCATGGATGAAGTGCGTCCATTCCCAGGCCTGGCAGGAAAGGAACGTCAACCCTCCGATGATGGTCCAGAGCATCCATTTCTCCACTGCCTGGCGGTCCATCCGGTGGCCCGCTTCCACTGCGAGCACCATGGTTACGGAACTCATGATGAGTATAAAAGTCATGATACCGACAAAGACCAGCGGCGCGTGAATATCGAAGAACGGAACGGCTTCGAACACTTTTTCAGGGATCGGCCAGTACGCGCTGGAAAACACGAACGCATCCACGTCGCCGGCATAGCCGAGGTGTGCAGAGCGGACCAGCCCATACGTGATCAAGAGTGCTGAAAAAGTGAAGGCATCTGAAAGCAGGAAGAACCACATCATGAGTTTGCCGTAGCTTACACCCATGGGTGAAACGCCGCCATCCCATACGCTTCTGCCGGGAGCCTGAACGCTTGTCGGAGTACTAGCCATTGTTATTAATTTGTTATCGGTTCAATAATAAGAAGACAAACAAATATAGCCAAAGTCCACCCAAAAAATGCCAGTAGGTGGCGCACATTTCAATCTTCAGCATATTTTTCGAGTGCACGTTAAATTTGAAGGTGGCTCCCAAAACCAGGAGCAGGAACACCAGGCCGCTCACGATGTGGACACCGTGAAAGCCCGTCAGCACGTAAATGAAAGAGCTGGAGGTATTGCTCCCGCTGCCTGCGAAGTAGTGATTCATCGCCACCATTTTCTGCCACGCGCTCCACTGGCAGGCAAGGAAGACTGCGCCGAGCAGGGTGGTCAGTCCCAGCGCGGCTTTCGTATGCGCGAGGTTGTCCTTCCTGGCCGCATGCCGCGCCCATATCATGGTGCCACTGCTGACAACAATGATGAGGGAACTGAGCCAGAATTGAGCAGGCAGATCAAACGACGACCAGCCGGGCTCCGCCCTTTTCACAAGATAGGCGCTTGTCCAGGCTCCGAACAGCATCACCACACTCACCATAAAAAGCCAGAGCGCGAATTTCTTCGGGTTCATGCTCCGCGGCTTCTTTGCCTCCTCAACAATTCTTATATCAGCCTCCATAGTTCTTCCCATCTCTCTCAGATTTTATCCAGTAAATATGCGATTTGTACGATCGGCAGGTACAGAAACGATCCAAACATTATCTTCAATGCCGATCTCCTGTCGCCCGACTTCATCAATGAAAATGTCTGTGCCAGGAACAGCACGCCGCAGACGGTGACGGCCACTGCCGACTTGATGCCGGTGATCCCGAACGTGGCGGGCAACAATCCCAACGGTATCAGGAACAACGTGTAGATCATGATCTGAATGGCGGTGTTCAGGTCCTTTTGTCCTCCGCAGGGCAAGAGCTTAAAACCCGCTTTTTTATAGTCGTCGTCGGCCACCCAGGCAATGGCCCAGAAATGCGGAAACTGCCAGATGAATTGTATCCCGAAGATGATCATGGCCTCATGAGAGATCGCGCCCGTCGCAGCGATCCAGCCGAGCAGCGGAGGCAATGCACCGGGTATCGCTCCCACGAATACGGCAACCGGTCCCACCCTTTTCAGCGGCGTGTACACGAAGCCGTACAGGATCATCGACACCATTGAAAGCCACGCGGTAAACGCGTTCGTGTACAACAGCAGGATGGCAATGCCGGCCGAAAGACAAAGGAGGCTGAAGGTGATGGCCTCATTAACCGATAGCCTTCCCGTTGGTAAGGGCCGGTTCCGGGTGCGGGACATCAGCTTGTCAAGGTCCTTTTCAAGTATCTGGTTAATGACGATGGAAGCGCCGGAGATGAAGAAACCTCCCGCAAACAACATCGCCAGTGTCAGCCAGTGGATCCGCGGCGAGGCGAGCGCATATCCAAACGCACACGAAAAAGCGACCAGAAACGAGAGTCGGAACTTCAAAAGCTCGAAAAAAGCCTTCGCCTTTGCGACGGCAAAAGGGAAACCTGATAAAGTATGGATCTGTCCGGCGATCATCTCAATTTGTTATTGCCGAGGGTTCTTTGCGGCTCAACTTCAGTAAGAACAAAAACTGGACCCCGAAACAGATCGTTGCCAGCGTCAGGTGAACGGGCTGAAGGAAAGCGGGTACTCCGAACCACGCCATTCCGATGCCCGTCATTATCGTTATCAATATCAACACAATCAGGGTGAGGAGAAAGCCCTTTAACGCCTGATTCTTCCTCAAATTAATCACCAGGCCCACGTGGAGGAGCAGCACGATCCAGGAGAACGACCGGTGAATGACAAACTCCCCCCGCACGGCCGATATCCACTCCCCGCGCCCGGCCGTGCGCGCCACCGCGTCGATGGCCTCCCGCACGTGTGTGCCAAGCAGGATCTGAACCAGCACCACGGCAATGCACGCCATCAGCCACCAGTATCCCGTAGGCGAATGCACCTGCGGCGGCGGCGCGCTTGCATGCACGAGATACACGAGCAATGCGACGATCACCAACGCCAGGAACATATGCAGCGTGATGGTCCAGGGCGTCAGGTTGGTGGATACGACAAAAGAGCCGATCCAGCCCTGAAACCCTACCAGCACAAACGCGGCCAGCGCGATGAGGGTGAGCGGGCGCTGCGAATTCCAGAATTTCAAAGAATATACAAATACGGCGAAGATCAATATTCCGATCGTCACGCCCGTAAGCCGGTTGAAGTATTCAATCCACGTCTTCGTCGGATTGAAATCCGCTTCCTGCCTGACCGACTCATCGCTTAATAATTTATCGGCCGTGTCATCTAACCCGATCAACCGGAGATACCGTGCAAACCGCAGGTTCTTTTTATGCCGGTAGTCGGAATACACCTCCTTGTAATCCGAAGGAAGATCGGAGACGGTTGTCGGCGGCACCCAGCTGCCGAAACACTTCGGCCAGTCGGGGCAACCCATTCCGGATCCTGAACTCCGCACAATGCCTCCCACCAGTATCAGGATGTAAACAGCAACTAATGTAGAAAGGCTGAGCTTGTAAAAAGCCCTTCGCATTTTCATGTAGCGGTTAATCCTTTTTCTCCACCACCACGGCGCCCTGCGCTCCGGAACCCTCCAGCCTGATCATCTCATTCTCATGAGGGAGGTTCGATTCCGGCGTTTCGGAGAACGGTATGGTCTGAGGGATATAGTCATCCTTCGCGCCGGGCTTACTGTAATCATAGGGCCAGCGATATACCGAAGGAATCTCGCCGGGCCAGTTTCCGTGCTGGGGAAGGCGGGGCGTGGTCCACTCCAATGTATTCGAGTTCCATGGATTGGCCGGAGCCTTTGGTCCGCGGAACATGCTGTAGAAGAAGTTGAACAGGAAGATGAACTGAGCGGAAAATGTGACGATCGCCGCCGTGCTCACCAGCATGTTCAGGTCGAGGAAGCCGCTGAAGGTGTCGAAGTTTGTCCATGAATAATACCTTCTCGGGAACCCCGCGATGCCGATGTAGTGCATGGGGAAGAACACGAGGTATACCCCGATGAACGTGATCCAGAAATGAATGTAACCGAGCTTCGCGTTCATCATCCTTCCGAACATCTTGGGGAACCAGTGGTAAATTCCCGCCAGCATGCCGAAGAACGCCGCGCTGCCCATCACCAGGTGAAAATGGGCCACGACGAAATACGTATCGTGCAATTGAATATCGATTGCTGAATTACCAAGGAAAACGCCCGTGATGCCGCCCGTGAGGAAGTAGGACACCATCCCGATGGAGAAGAGCATGCCCGGCGTAAACCGGATGTTCCCCTGCCAGAGCGTCGTCACATAGTTGAATATCTTGACCGCCGAAGGCACGGCGATGATCAGGGTCAGCAGCATGAAGATCGATCCGAGGAAAGGATTCATTCCCGTCACGAACATATGGTGCGCCCAGACCACGAACGACAATACCGCGATGAAGAGCAGTGAGCCGATCATGGCTTTGTATCCGAAAATCGGCTTGCGCGAATTCGTCGCGATGATTTCGGAGGTGATACCCAGCGAAGGGAGGATGACGATGTATACCTCGGGATGGCCCAGGAACCAGAACAGGTGCTGGAAAAGGATCGGGCTTCCACCGGTATTGGCCAGCGCTTCGCCAGCGATATAAATGTCGGAAAGATAAAAGCTCGTGCCGAAACTCCTGTCGAAGATCAGCAAAAGTACGGCTGCGAACAGAACGGGGAAGGAAAGCAACCCCACGACGGCCGTAAAGAAAATCGCCCAGATCGTCAGCGGCATCCGGGTGAAAGACATGCCGTGTGTTCTCAGGTTGATGATGGTGGCAATGTAGTTGATACCACCCAATAGTGTGCTGACGATGAAGAACGCCATCGCGGTCAGCCACAGGGTCATGCCGAGTCCGGATCCGGAGATGGCCTGCGGCAGTGCGCTCAGGGGAGGATATATGGTCCAGCCGCCGGCGGCAGGTCCGGTTGAAATGAACAGCGAGCTGAACATGATCACGCTGGAGAGAAAGAAGAACCAGTATGACAGCATGTTCATGAACCCGGAAGCCATGTCGCGGGCCCCCACCTGCAGGGGTATGAGAAAGTTGGCAAAGGTGCCGCTCAAACCCGCGGTGAGCACGAAGAATACCATGATGGTGCCGTGCATGGTCACCAGCGCCAGATAAAATTCAGGATCGATTTTACCCTGCGCGGTGATCCAGTCTCCCAGCAAGGGTCTCAGCCATTCCATGCTCGCGTCGGGAAAACCCAGCTGCAGGCGGAAGAGCAGCGAGAGCGAACCTCCGATGAGAGCCCAGAAGATACCGGTGAGCAGGAACTGCTTGCCGATCACCTTGTGATCTTCACTGAAAATATATTTAGTCCAGAAGTTACCTTCATGATGCTCGTGCTCATGATCATCATGGTGGTGAACATCCGGGTGAACGTGAATATCAGTTGTTGCCATGTCTTAAATCGATTATTCTTAGTGGACAATATTCGCTGCTACCGTGACGCCAGGCTCGCGCTGCAAGCCCGCTTTTAGGATCGCCGCTTCCTGCAGCGCCGCCGGTACTTTCTTCAGGTAATCAGGGTTTTGTTTCAGCCACGTTTCCTGTCCCTGTTTCCACGTCTCATACGCGGCGGGCTCTTCTACCACGACGATCATTTTCATCGAGAAATGGGCCTTGCCGCACAACTCCGCGCAGGCGAGCTCGTAGTTGAAGTTCTGGTTATTCAATTTATCGCGCATCTCCTGAGTGGTCTTCGTAGCGGTGAACTTGAACTGCGTGGGCATGCCGGGCACTGCATCCATCTTCACACGAAAATGAGGAAGATAGAAACTGTGCAGCACGTCCTTCGCACGGATCTTGATCAGCACCTCCTTGTTTTTAGGAATATGGAGCTCAAGCGATTTGAAATCATCGAACGAATTCTTATCGCTGAGGTCCAGCCCGAATTCATTGACCGGATCGATGAGCTTGTAATTGTAATTGCCGAGCTTGTTGTCTTTCACCCCGGGATAGCGGGCCGTCCATGCGAACTGCTGGCCTA
>DASVOT010000524.1:0-3969 GCA_036383235.1 Chryseosolibacter sp. | reverse complement strand
CTACTTAAAAACGGTCCCTAAAGAAGAACATATTGGACTGGAAATCTATACAAGTAATTCAACAGAGACCGAAGATCCCAACCAACTAAACCTAACATTCAATTAACAAAAAAAGTCAACTTATTTCAGGCACACACAGTCACTATCAATTGCCACGGCGCGTAGGCCGCGCGTGCAGGCAGGCTTTAGCCCGTGGAAATTGATAGGAGGACTGCGATCGGAGTCCGTGTGGGAGGATGATGTGCGGACCCCGCAGGCATCAGAGTCCCGCATCCGCGGTGACTCTGATGGGGGATGCCGGTAAGTCGGTAGTCGGCCTGCCCTCCGTAGCTTAGCGTGGGAAGCGCGTAGGTAGCGTAGGAGGGTGGTCGGTAAATCGGTAGTAGTCGTTAATGAAGTTTTACGACCTGGCCGGTCTTTACTGACTGATCGCAGGCGAAGGCGATGCGGAGGCTGTCGACGGCGTCCTGCATGTGATCGGTGAGGTCGAGGTTTTCGCGGATGGCTTTCAGAAAATATCGCTGCTCCCGGTTGCAGAGCTCCTGGTGATCGGGTTCATCCTTGAGATTGATCCACTCGTCCTCTTTCGCGAACTTTTCATCTTTGGTAAGGTCGGCATGGTGCAGCCGCAGAGACTCTGCCTTGCTGTGCGATTCGATCGAGTCGGATTTACCGGCAGACCCGGCGTCCTTCGCCACGATGGATACAGATCCTTTGGGTCCCACGACATCCTTTACAAAGAACGCCGTCTCACTCATCATCGGCCCCCACCCTGCCTCATACCATCCAACGGACCCGTCTTCGAAGCGGATCTGGAGCTGGCCGTAGTTGTAATTGTCCGGGGGAATCTCATTGGTGAGCTTTGCGCCAATGGCATACACCTGCACCGGTTTCGAGCGCACCATCTGGCACATGACGTCGATGTAATGCACGCCGCAGTCGACGATGGGACTCAGGCTTCTCATGAGGTTGCGGTGAAGGGTCCACATGGCGCCGCTGCTTTGCTGATTCAGGTTCATGCGCATCACGAGCGGCTTTCCCAACGTTTGGGCTATTTGTATAAACTTCTCCCAGGAAGGGTGATGCCTGAGAATATATCCCACAACCAGTTTTTTCCCCGCTTTCTTTGCCGCCTTCACTACGCGTTCCGCGCCCTCCACCGAGTCGGCGAGGGGTTTTTCGATAAAGACGTGGCACCCGCTTTCGAGCGCTTTTACGGCCATGCGTTCATGTGTGTCGGGCCAGGTGGAAATGGCGACGGCGTCCGGCCTGGTCTGCTCCAGCGCGGCATCAAAATCATCGAAGAGCGGGTATCCGCCTCCGAGTTTCTCATTCAGGATTTCCTTGCTCCGCCCGCGCGACACAATCCCGCAGATGGTGAAACCGTCGAGCTCGTGGTAAGCTCTTGCGTGAGATGCGCCCATGTTGCCGCATCCCACGACGAGCACGCGGACGTCATTTGTGTTTGATGGCATAAAATTAAGTGTGTGCACAGAACCAGCCGTTAGCCATTAGCTTTTAGCGCCTGGCAAAAAGCCCGGACCTGACAACGGGTGGAGTTCATTAAATTAAAAACGTATTTAAACAAGAATGAAGAACCCGAAACATTCCCAAACCAGCCAATAGCCAACAGCCAATGGCCAATAGCTACCCTCACACCCGCTCCAGCTTCACGGGATACGTCTTGTTCGCATTCCACTGGCAGATGTAAAGGTTCTTATCTCCGTCTACACATACATCGTGGCAGTGCTGGAACACCGGTTGGTCCTGCACCATCAGCTGCAGCTGTCCTTTCTCATACACCGGTTTGGTTCCGCCGGGATTGGAGACGACCCTGTCTTTGCTGTCGAGGATCGTGACAAAGCCGGAGTTCGGCGTCTGGTTCAGGTAGCGCAGGCGCGACCAGCAAACGCCCGCGTAAATGTGGCCATCATCGATCACCGCCCTGCACACGAACGCGCCGGGAAGGAAGATCGTGGAAAGGTATTTTCCGTCGAGGGAGAAACGCTTGAAGGCATTGTGCGCGCGGGAGGTGCAGAGCAACGTAATGTTGTTCTTATCGCGGTCGTCGATGCAGACGCCGTGCGCGGTGCTGAAGTTTTCATCTCCGTCGCCGGGACCGCCGAACCTGCGGATGAATTCACCCTTCGGCGAGTACTGCATGATGTATTGGGATCCATATCCATCCGCGACGTAAATGTCGCCGTTGGGGGCGATGGCCGTCTCGGTAGGTTTGTAGGCCATTTCCTTGTTTTCGTATACGCCGATCTCCCTGGGGTCGGGCAGTTCCATCAGTATCTTCCCGTCAAGAGTGGTTTTTACAACGCGGCCGCCATTGTCGCTGATAAACAGAACCTGCTCCTCCCCTTCGTTGAAGAGCGTGAGCCCGTGGCCGGCGGGGAACTCGTTGCCCCAGGTGGAAAGGAGCTTGCCCGAGCGGTCGTAGATGATGATGTTGTTTTTCGTCTCATCCGTCACCATGATCAGCCTGCCTTTTTTGTCCATCACCATCTCATGGCAGTTCTTTACCGGCGTTTTTTCGGGGTCCAGGTTTCCCCACGCCTTGTGCACGCGGTACCTGAAATTTCCGTGGCCGATAACTTCGTCGCCAAGAACGGGTTTGCGGATGATGTTAAATACCGGGAATGTGATCATGGCGCTCGTGGCGGCGGTCACTTTTAGAAAATCCCTTCTGCTTTGCACGGCTTTTTTCATACTTCAATATTTTTCCCGCTTCCGGGGATACAAACTAAATGTCAGACTTATTTTGCGGCGGAAAACTTTTTGAACTCGGCGTTCACGTCGTCGTCGGTAAGGTGACTTCCTGAATTGATCAGGATCTTATGCCTGAACGTGACGGATTTCCCCGCGGGGAGCCGGAAGTTCAGTGTTTCCTTTCCGTTGCTCATCGCTTTCTGGCCCAGCGGGTTTGCTGCGAACAATCCATAGCCGCGGGCATGCCAGTAGGTGGGATACCCTACATTTTTCGGGTTATCCAGGATGACCAGGGAAATGGGTTCGCCGGCGATCGTGCCGTTCAGGTTTACCCATTGACCACGGGTGCCCCACACATCATCGCCCTCGATGCCTTCGCTGCTGCGGTATTTTCCCGTCACTCCCTCGTTGTTGAGCTTCGGCACGGCGGTGCTTTTTCCGCTCGCGTCGGTGAATATTTCCGGTTTGTTGGAGGGATGTTCCAGCTCGCGGGCCAGGCGGATACCCAGCACGCCTTCCTTGTTGTCATTAAAGGAAACGTCTTCTTTCAGGGCGGTAAGCGTCGTAATCCGCTCGATCGTGCGCATTTCGCCGCTGCCGCTGAAAACAAAACGGGTATCTTCGCGCAGCAGGTTGGTTCCATCCGGTTTCCGCCAGTCCATGGTGACGTCCAGCACCGCCCGATCATCGCCGCTCGTCATCTTGTTTACCTTCCGGTGTTTGATGACGCCGTAGTGGCTTTTCTTTTCGGCGGGGATGGCGGTGGAGTTGTTCCAGAAATCCAGGCCGTTCACGTCGCCGTAGTTGAACCACATGCCCACGTGGTGGGGATGGTCTACTCGTTCGCCCGGGCGCGGGTCCATGGGCCAGCCGCGCGTAATGAGCGTTCCCTTCGACGTGCGCAGCGGGTAGAGCACGGGCTTCATGATATCATCCGGATATATGTAAGAGGTGAACGGTTTGCCGTCGACGAGGATGTCGACGCGCTTGGCCGCCTTGTTTTCGACGATCGTAAAACGTTTCGATGCCTGCGGGTGCCGGAGTGTAAAAGCCATCGCGGCAAAGATCGCCAATGCCAACACGGAAAAGGTCAGAATACGTTTCTTCTTCATTGAGGTTTGTGAAGGATTAAGGATAAAGCACCGGCCAGCGATGCAACGCATGCTGACCGGTGCAATTAAAATGAGCGATTGTAATGAGAGACGGTCGATCAGACGCGGCTCTCGATCACGAAACCTTTGCGGTATTCGCGTG
>DASVOT010000523.1:0-3384 GCA_036383235.1 Chryseosolibacter sp. | reverse complement strand
GGGGCAAACGACCGTCGAATTGATTCGCGCCATCCGGTTGAAGCGCGCGGCGCAGTTGGTCAGGCAACAGAAGTTGTCAAATGCAGAGCTCACCTATGATGCCGGCTTCAGCGAGCTGCAGTATTTCTGTACTTGTTTCAAGACCAGTTCGGGGTGGTTGTGGAAGGGGCGCAAATCTTTCCTTTTTCCCGGTTATCAACGAATTCTTCCCGCAAAAAAATTTACTTCGGGGGAAGCCCTTTGTATAGTAAATTTAACTATACCTGAATTCCACTATCGTGAAAAAACCGATCGAAAATACCTCCAATTCAAGAAGGGATTTTGCCCGGAAAGTTGCCGCTGGCATTACCGGAGCGGGTTTGCTGGGCGCCGCATCTCCGGGTGAAGGCGCTGCTGTGCCTCCGAAGCGCAGGAAGAACCTGCTGCAGCACGTGGGAGCCGATTACCATGTGGTCATGGCCGATCCGTCCATGGGCTGGAATGAAAAACAAAAGTTCTGGACGACCAAGAGGAATTTCGATTACCACGAGCGGTGCGGGGTGCGCCACTTTACCAACATTATGAGCGGCGAATGGAACGCAGACGAGATGAAGCGTTGGAAAGATGATTGCGACAAATACGGCAGAGTGTGGGAAGCGATCCGGATGGATTCGTCGTATATATTCGCAGGCACACGCCCGGAACAGGAGAAAAAGCTGGCCGAGGTAGCCGGCAACATCCGCAAGGCCTCGGCTGTCGGCGTGAAGTTGGTGACCATGCACTGGACGCTGATCCCCATCCGCCGCAACGGGCACACCGACGGCCGGGGTGGTTCAAGCTATCATTCTTTCAGGCTGGAAGACAACTGGAAAGAGCTCCCCGTTGAAAAATACGGCATAGTGAAATATGACGAATACTGGGACCGCATCAGTTACTTCCTGAAGAACATTATCCCTGTATGCGCGGCGAACAATGTGCGGCTGGGTATCCACCCTTACGACCCGCCGGGCCTGCCGCGCGGCTACCAGGGAGTGGATACCTGGGATTGCGCGCCCGCCTCTGTTTTCGATTCGCTGAAAAAGTACGAGTCCATTATCGACAGTCCGTACAACGGTTTCCAGCTTTGCCTGGGTACGGTGATGGAAGGATTAAAGAATCCGAAGGAGGAGCTGCTTCCGATCGTAAAGTACTTCGCTGGGAAGGGAAAGATCTACCAGATACACATGCGGAACATCAGAGGCGGGCTGGGCAATTTTGAGGAAGTTTATATCGACGAGGGCGAAGCGAACTTCATCGATGTTATCCGCATCCTCCGCGATTCGAATTACTCGTGGTCTATTTGTCCCGACCATTGTCCGACGCACCCCGATGACCCCGGAGGATTACAGGCTTACGCCCAGGCTTATGGCTATATCAAAGGACTGATCGACGCGGCAAATGCCGAGGTATCCTAGCACCACAATGATTCGACTATTATTTCTCCTCTGCTTCATAGGCTTCCGCCAATTTTCATTGGCACAGGCCAGGGGAGAAGTCGAAAGAGAGATCGCGATCAAGGCCGTTGCAGGGTTGAAATTTGATCTCGTGCGCTTCAGCGTGAAGCCCGGCGAACACGTGAGGCTCACGCTGACGAACACCGACGAGATGGACCACAACCTCGTGATCACCAAACCGGGAGCGCGACAGGAGGTGGTAGAAGCCGCGTTGAGGCTGGGCGAAAATGGTCCGAAGCAGAACTACGTTCCTGCCTCCGACAAAGTATTGTGGTCCGTTCGCACTGTAACGCCGGGCCAGTCGGCAACTGTCATTTTTCAGGCTCCATCGAGGGAAGATGTGTATCCCTACGTTTGCACGTTTCCCGGGCACGGGCTTGTGATGTATGGAGCCATGTATGTGACGACAAAAGACCTTCCCCCGGTGGAAGAAGATCCGAATGTCCCGCGCCCGCGTGCCGGCATGGAGCATCAACATCCTTCCGCGGACCTGCATCCTTTTAAAACGACGCCTCCATATTTATATAGAATATTCATGCCCGACGCGGGACCTGCGGCGATTGCCGTAAGCCTGCCCAACCAGGTGTCGTATTGCTGGGACGCCGGATCGTGCCGGCTGCGTTATGCGTGGCAGGGCGGATTCCTCGATCCAAAAGATTACTTCGATAAAAAAGCGGAGAAGTACGCGAAGATCCTGGGTGCAGTCTTCTACCGCGACAAGACCACGTATCCGCTAAAATTTTCTCCCGGGAAAGATCCTGTGGTCGACTTCAAGGGGTACAGGCTGGTAGACCGCTATCCGGAATTTCATTATACCCTGGATGGCACCGACGTGTATGAGCTGATCAGGGAGAAAGACGACGGCAGCGGCCTCATTCGCTCGTTCAAGGTTCCCGAAGCGACGCGGTCCATGTATTTTGTTTTTGATGAAAAGGACGGCGCAGGATACACAACTTCAAGAGGAAGGATCGAGGGTAACCGGATCGACCTGACTGCCCGCGATGCGCATGAGTTTGTGATAGTCATGACGAAAAAGCAAACATCGAAATGAGAACGGCTTATGCGTGGATAGTCCTCGTACCGCTGCTGAGCTGTGAACGGAAATCAGCGTACCCGGACGCAAAGGTTTCGTACGAGGTGGAAACCATTGAAACGCCCGCGGGGCTGAGCGCCGAGACGGGGGCGCTTGCATTCTTACCCGATGGACGGCTCGTTGCCTGTTTCCTTCGCGGGGAGGTGATGACCTACAACCCGGAGACGAAAGAGTGGAGACTTTTCGCCGCGGGGCTACACGAGCCGCTGGGAGTGTTACCCATAAGCGAATCGGAAATGCTCGTCATGCAAAAGCCCGAGCTCACCCGGCTTAAAGACACAGACGCCGACGGACAGGCCGACGTATTTGAAACGGTTACCGATGATTTCGGGATGGCGGGCAACTACCACGAGTGGCCTTACGGACCGGTGCAAGACCGCGACGGCAACCTGTTCATCTCGTTCAACACCGCGTCTGAATGGGGAATAATTATGGATGAGGTGCGCGGCAGGCTCGACACGACGCTGGTTCCCTTCAAGCCCAGGCAAAAGTTCGCGGCAGTGCCATACAGGGGCTGGGTTGCCAAGCTGACACCTTCAGGTGAATTCATCCCTTACGCGTATGGATTTCGTTCGCCGAGCGGACTGCTCGTCACAGGGGACAATGAGCTGTTCGTCACCGACAACCAGGGCGACTGGGTAGGAACGAGTACCTTGTTCAAAGTCCGGCAAAACAAATTTTATGGGCATCCCGCCAGCATGATCTGGCTGCCGGGTTGGAACAAAGGCGATCCTTCGAAGCTCCCTGTCGAGGAACTGAACGCAGAGCGCCAACGCGCTGTAGTACAGTTTCCACATGGCATCATGGCTGCTTCGCCAA
>DASVOT010000522.1:0-5081 GCA_036383235.1 Chryseosolibacter sp. | reverse complement strand
GATGGTTTAATCAGATGGATGCTGCGTCCCTTCCATTTGAAATCCGCCTTATCTGCCAGCCGGGCGGAGCTGAAGACAGCCTGGTGCTGATCGGCCAGCTGATCCAGCACCAGAAAACCGGCATTGTGCCGCGTGAGCTCGTATTCGGCGCCGATGTTGCCCAATCCTGCAATGAGGTATTTCATGTCTGGCTGTTGGCTATTGGCTGTTGGCGAAGATGAGTTAAAAAAAATCCCGTCCTTGGGAGACGGGATTTTTTTATTGTTAAACAAGGATTACTTCTTTCCTCCTTCTTTCTTGGGAGCTTCCCCTTTCTTTCCTTCGGCAGGGACGGCGCCTGCAGCGGGCGTGGCACCCGCAGCACCGGCGGCGCCGGCAGCGGCAGGAGCGGCGGCAGCACCTTCAGCAGCAGCAGGAGCGGCGGCAGCGGCAGCAGCAGCTTCTTCCAGGATCTTCGCAGCGCGCGGCACTTCAACGACCGCGATAGACGCATGCTTGGGATCCATGAACTCCAGCTTATCCATCTTCATGTCGCCGACCTTGATCGCGTGGTGGAAATCCAGCGTGGATACATCCACGTCGATATGGTCGGGCATATCTTTCGGGAATCCGTAAACTTTCAACGCGGCTCTCTTGCGCACAAGCGCCCCGCCTTTGCCTACGCCCGGAGCTTCTCCCACCAGCCGGATGGGTATGCTCATCTTTACTTTTCTGTCCTCCGATATTTTGAGGAAATCGGCGTGCAGGATGATTTCACTTACCGGGTGAAACTGCACCTCCTGCAGGATCGCCTGGCATTCCTCGCCTTCAATGTTCAGGTGCACAAAGTGTGCTTCGTTGGTGTACACCACCTCGCGGAACAAAATCATCGGCGAATAGAAGTGAATCTGCTCACTTCCGCCGTACAGCACACAGGGCACGAGACCTTCGTCTCTTAATTTTTGCGAACCTGTCTTGCCGAGATTTGCTCTTCGATACCCTATAATCTCAACAGTTTTCATTTTTATTTATGTTTAGTTTATTAGTTACGTTTTTTTTTGCCACTAAGACACGAAGGCACAAAGGGGCACAAAGTTTTTTTTAGCCACTAAGACACGAAGACACAAAGGGGCACAAAGTTTTTTTGTTTCATCACTTGCCTCTTCACGCACCTCTATACCCTTATACCCGTATATCCGTATACCCGTATATCCCTTTTCGCCACTAAGACACGAAGGCACAAAGGGGCACAAAGCTTTTTGTTTCATCACTTCCCTCTTCATGCACCTCTATACCCTATACCTTCTTCCCTATATCCGTATATCCGTATATCCTTATTTCCGTAGATCCTTATACCCTTATACCCTTATACCCTTATACCCTTATACCCCTATACCTTTATACCCCCCCTATACCTTCGCTCCCCTACAGCTTTATGAAGAGGGAGCTGATCGATTCGTTATCGTGTATTTTCCGGATCGCTTTCGCGAACAGGTCTGACACGGAGAGCACCCTGATCTTGTCGGAGTGTTTCGTCAGCGGGATGGTATCGGAGACAACCATTTCTTTCAGCACCGACTTGTCGATCTTTTCGTAGGCGCTTCCCGACAGCACCGCATGGGTGCATACTGCCCTCACTGATTTGGCGCCGTTGTCCTGTATGAGGGCGGCGGCTTTGCAGATCGTGCCGGCAGTATCGACCAGGTCGTCGACGAGGATGACGTCTTTGCCTTCCACTTCTCCGATCAATCGCATGGACTCGATCTTGTTCGCTTCTTTCCGGTGCTTATCGCAGACGGCCAGCTCGGCGTCGAAGAATTTCGCGAAATTTCTCGCCCGCTTGATACCGCCGACATCGGGACTTGCGAACATGATATCTTTCAACCCCAGCGATTTCAGGTACGGGACGAAAATGTACGAACCATCCAGGTGGTCTACGGGGATGTCAAAGAAACCCTGGATCTGGTCGGCGTGAAGGTCGCAGGCCATGATCCGGTCGGCTCCCGCCGCTGAAAGAAGGTTCGCGATCATCTTGGCGGCGATGGAAACCCGCGGCTTGTCCTTGCGATCCTGCCGGGCATATCCGAAATAAGGAATAACCACGTTCACATTGTGCGAGCTTGCGCGTTTCGCCGCATCCACCATCAGCAAGAGCTCCATGAGGTTATCGGCTGGAGCAAAGGTCGACTGTATGATGAATACGTCGTGGCCCCTGACCGACTCTGCCAGGAATGGCGACATTTCACCGTCGCTGAATTGCTGGTAGTTCACTTCTCCCAGTGGTTCACCGTAAGCATCGGCAATTTTTTCCGCCAAATACTGTGTGGCCCGGCCACTGAAGAGCTTTACTGACATCGGTTAAGTGTGGTTTTCATGTTCATTCCACCTGGAAGAACTTCGTGAGGTCTTATTGCAATTAAAAATCCCGTTCACAAGAACGGGATTTTTTTGGTTGTCCCACCAGGGCTCGAACCTGGACTTTCCTGAATCAAAATCAGGCGTGTTGCCAGTTACACCATGGGACAATGCTGAAAAGACCAAAATCCCTCCAAAAACCCCGGCCCGCCTTCCGGCCTCCATCGCGAAGCAGGATTTTGCGGCAAAACGGCCTCAAAAGGCCCGAATTTGGGTCTGCAAAGGTAGAATTATTTTTTAAAAAAGGTAAGGGACGGGGATAATTACCGATAAATTTTAGGATTTCAGAGTTCCTGGTCCTGCGCCGCATTTCCGCCTTCCAGAAATCCTTCCGCCCAGAACCGATACTTATCCAGGATAGAGATCACCGCATTGCGGAGGTGCCTGGAGTTGCTGAAATCAATGGCGCCATACATGGTGGTGGCATAACCCTGCCAGATGGAACGGTTCTGACGCCGGTCGTAAAACTGAATCAGCAGCGTGCCGGTCTTTAAATTGAATTTCTGGGGATCGTAGTTAAGATCTTCCTTCTGATTCCTTACCCACTCCTCAATGTCGGGCTGGTTATACCCATTGAATTTCAAGCTGTCGGCGAACATCTTGAAACCGATGATCAGGTGAGGTTTGTTGGAGGCCTGCCGGTATCCCAGGAACTTCATCCTGGCGATGATCGATTTTTCGATCAGGTCGTTTACCATCGTTGTATCATTCAACCCGGCGGGTTTCATGATGTCGAAGGTGCGGTATCTTTTAAAATTCCCTTTGTAGCTGTAGTCATATTCAACCGGGAGTTCTTTATAGCCTAAACAAGACGAAAGCAAGGCCAAAAGCAGTAAGGGTACATACAAGTTCTTCATAGGCCGTCAGAATCATTAATCACGAGTTGAATATAACCTAAAAAATCAATACCAACGAGACCTTTCCGCGAACCTTTTTTTCTGTGCAGGCGAAGAGCGGAGAGGAATATGCGCCGAAACGATCGCCCAGCGCCCAATCTGACTGCAATGCCTGTTTTTATGAAAAAAGAAGGCTGAGAGCCAAACCGGCATTTGCAGTTGCATCGGATGTCGCGGATTCAGCCAGGTTTCAGGGCGCTCAGCAGACTGAGGGGTCGCACCAAGCTTCAGTTCTCAGATTCTTTTGCGGATCCATTCCCTGGCGTTGACGAATGTTTCAATCCAGGGCGAGATCTCGTCGGCCTTGCGTGCGGCAGGATAATAGGGCCAGTTCCAGGCGAAGAGCGAGCGCTCGATGTGTGGCATGATGGCCAGGTGCCTTCCGTCTTTGGAGCTGAGGGCCGCAGTGGAGAACGCCGAACCCGACGGCGTGCCCGGGTAACCGTCGTGCGTGTAGTGCGCGGCGATGATAAACCTGCTGCGGTCATCGGGCAGCACAAACCTTCCCTCGCCGTGGGCGACCCATACACCCAATGTGCAGCCTGCCATGGACTGCAGCATCACTGAATTGTTTTCCGGGATGCTGATGGTGAGAAAGATCGATTCAAATTTGCCGGACGCGTTGTGATGCATGCGGGGATGGTCTTTCCATTCGGGATAGACCAGTCCCAACTCCATCATCAGCTGGCATCCGTTGCAGACGCCGAGGCTGAGCGTGTCGGGGCGTTTGTAAAAATTATCCAGCGCTTCCTTCGCTTTCGGATTGTACAGGAATGCGCCGGCCCATCCTTTGGCGGATCCGAGCACGTCGGAATTGGAGAATCCCCCGACGAAGACGATGAGGTTGACGTCGGAAAGCGTTTCGCGGCCCGAGACGAGGTCGGTCATGTGCACATCCTTTACGTAGAAGCCGGCGAGGTAGAGGGCGTAGGCCATTTCCCGGTCGCCGTTCACTCCTTTTTCGCGGATGATGGCCGCGCGTGTTCCGGTGCGCCCGCGCCGGTGCGGGTCGATGCCGAAGGTTTTAAACGTACCGTCGAAGGCAGGGGGGAAGACGTATTCGAGCTTCTGATGCTTGTAGTTCCGGAACCGCGCTTCTGCGTGTAGCGTGGGGCGTTGTTTGCAGTCGAGCAGGTAGGAAGTGCGGAACCAGGTGTCGCGCAGGTCGTCCACATCGAGCGTATGCTGCGAGTCCTTCGCGGCCAGGTGCAATTTCCTTTCCGCGATAACTTCCCCGATGGCGACATACCCGGTTCCCATCCGGGAAAGCGTCGCGGCTGCGGCCTGTTCATCGCGTACCTGGACGAGGACCCCCGGATTTTCAGAGAACAGGATCCTGACGACGTCGTCATCCCAGTGACGGACGTCGGCCCGGATTCCCACGCCGGGAACGGAGAACGTCATCTCCAGCAGCGCGGTGATCATGCCGCCTTCGGAAATGTCGTGACCGGCCAGCACGAGATCTTCTTTGATGAGTTGTTGCACTGCTCCGAAGGCTTTGGCGAAGTGGGCTTCGTCTTTTACAGTAGGCACCTCGTTGCCCAGCAGATTCAACACCTGTGCGAAACTGCTTCCGCCGGGTTTAAAGCCATCGTGGGAAAAATCGATGTAGAGGATCTTGGTTCCCGCCACCGGCGCGAGGGCAGGGGTGATGGTTTTGCGGATATCCGCCACTTCGGCCACCGCGGAGATGATGACCGTTCCGGGGGCAATCACCACTTCGCCGTCGGGATATTTTTGCGTCATGGAGAGCGAGTCTTTCCCGGTGGGGATATTGATCCCGGCCGCGGT
>DASVOT010000521.1:0-1943 GCA_036383235.1 Chryseosolibacter sp. | reverse complement strand
CCGAAGCCGACAGCTGATATTGCTGCATGATGCCGCGCCGGAAAACCTCGTCCTGCCAGTCGGTGTTCACCGCGTCGGTCACCCCGGGGATCAACCCGAAGCCATCCGGGTTCTTGCCCGCGTTTCGGATCGCTTCCCTCTGCAATTCCAGCAGCTGCGTGGAATTGAGCAGGTCGAGCCTGTTGGTCGGGTCGATGATGCCCCGCTGCACGTCGAAGTTGATCTTCGCCTGTCCTTTTTTTCCCCGCTTGGTGGTGACCACCACCACGCCGTTCGACGCGCGCGAGCCATAGAGCGCTTTCGCGGAAGCATCCTTCAGGATTTGAATGGATTCTATATCTCCGGGGTTCAGCAGAGAAAGGGCGTTGTCGTTCTGCCCGCCGAAACTGCGAAGGGAGAGCGTGCCCGTTTCCACCTGCACGCCGTCGATGATCCACAGGGGTGTGTTGCCCGCCCCGATGGACGTCACCCCGCGAATGCGAACGGCTATCCCCCCGCCCGGGGTACCGGATGACTGAGTGACCTGAACCCCCGGAGCCTGACCCTGAAGGGCCTGGTCGATCCCGGATAGGGACATGTCCTGGAAATCGGTTGCCTTGACGGACGTGACCGATCCGGTGATGTCTCTTTTTTCCACTGAAGAATACCCCACCACCACGACCTCGCTGAGCTGTGCGGCCTCCTGTTCAAGAACAATCGCCACCGTTTCCTGGTCACTGATCACCACTTCCTGTGTGCGATAACACACGAAAGAAAAGACAAGCGTTGCCCCGGGTGAAACTTCTATCGAAAAAGCGCCATTCAGATCCGTGATGACCCCTTGCGATGACCCCTGCACCACCACGCTTACGCCCGGTAAACCGTTCGGTTCCTCGGAAGACGTCACTTTGCCGGAGACCACTCGTGTTTGTGCCTGCAGAACGGTGTAACCGAAGACCAGGAGGACCAGCAAACATCTACGCATAGGCATAACCCGTTCAGCTAAATTTATAAGTTTCACTATGAAGTTCAAGATTGTGCGGTGGGGGAGTAAAGATCGTCAAAAAATATCAGTCCTCATGAGAGAAGTCGCTTGCTGAAAGATAATAAATTCTTCAAACGCTCACATAATCCACAAATTAATTTGATTTGACGGAAAATCCGGCTTTCATCCGGTGGAAACCCTTCCGTAAAAAAGCAGGCCGGCCCTCAACCCGGGCGATCAGTCCGGCCACTCATGACACGGCGAAATCCTGAATAACAAAGCCCTGGCACGTGAATACCAGGGCTTTTATTTTGAGCGATCGTCCTGACACGATCAGGCCAGCTCGCGGAGGTCTACAGGAACGACCCTTGAAATTCCTTTCTCCACCATGGTGATGCCGTAAATCACATCCGTGGAAGACATCGTCCGCTTGTTATGGGTGACGATGACGAACTGGCTGTCTTTGCTGAAATTCCGGATGATGTTGTTGAACTTGTCGATGTTGGCATCGTCCAGAGGGGCGTCCACCTCATCGAATATACAGAATGGCGCCGGCTTGAGAAGGTACATGCTGAACAGCAACGCCGTCGCGGTCAGCGTTTTCTCCCCGCCCGACAGCTGGTTGATGGTAAGCGGCCGTTTACCTTTCGGTTTTGCGATGATCTCAATTTCCGAATCGAGTGGCTTGGACGGATCGACGAGCCTCAGGTCGCACTCGTCGCCTTCTGTGAACAGCGACCGGAATACTCGGATAAAATGTTCCTTGATGCTGTTGAACGAATCCATAAAGGTTTGGCTGGCCACCCCTTCGATCTCGTTCATCGTGTTAAACAGCGATTCCTTTGCCTTCAGCAGGTCGTCTTTTTGCGCGTTGATAAAATCGTTTCGCTCCTTGATCTCGGTATACGCCTCCATCGCCATGGGGTTGATGGGCCCCATGTTGTCGAGCCGTTCGCGGATCCGGTTGACTTCCTGGCGT
>DASVOT010000520.1:0-3955 GCA_036383235.1 Chryseosolibacter sp. | reverse complement strand
AACTCGTCCGTGTAGCCCGGCAGTTGTACAAATACAAAAGGCAGGTCGGGCTGGCGCCAGTTGTCTCTCCAGCACTGGATCATATTGGGAAAGAGCGTGCGATAGAGCATCCCCTCCCACGCATTGGATTCTCCCTGATACCAGATCACGCCTTTCACGGGAAGCTGGATGAGCGGATGGATCATGCCATTAAAAAGGGACGTATGCACTTTGTTGGGATGAATGTCTACGCCGGGTTCCATCTTCTTACGGATCTCCGCCAGCTCTTCCGGATACGTTTTGTATTTCTCCACTTTCGTGAGATAGTCCAGGCTGGTCCATGCCTCCACATTCGATCCGCCCCAGCTGGTGTGGATCAATCCGATCGGAATGTTCAGTTCCTTGAACAGGTTCCGTCCAAAGTAATAGGCTACGGCGCTGAAGTCAGGGACGGATTGCGGGGAACAGGGTTTCCACTGCGCCAGCTTGATGTCGTCCACCGGTTCGGTGGGCATGTTCCTCGGTATATCCATGAGCCGTATCTGCGGATAATCCGCCGCGGCAATTTCCTTCTCTGCATCGTTCGCATTCTTCACGGAGAGGCCCATGTTCGATTGGCCGGAACAGATCCACAGGTCGCCGATGAGGATATTCGTAAGGGAGATAATTTTCTTATCCCGGCCCTGGATCCTCATTTCATAGGGACCGCCCGCCTCCATCCGGGGAAACACCAGCTTCCATTTTCCGGATGCGTCAGCCTTTGTTTTCTCTGTCAGGTTGTTAAACGTGATGGCGACGCGCTCTCCTTTATCCGCCCATCCCCAGATGACGATGTCGCGGCCGCGCTGCAGCACCATATCGCTGCTAAAGATGCCGGCGGGTTTGACTTCCGCCCGCGACGCGAGGGCACAAGCCCAAAACAGGATCAGGATGACAACCCTGCGAAAATTTGTGTGTCTGTTCATATTACGGGTTCATTCGAATATCTTCCAAAAGCCGGCACGCGCCAACCGCTTCATTCGGGGAAGAGCTCGCGCAATTTTTCCGCGAGCGCGGCGCCCCTCAGGTCCTGCGCTATGATCTGCCCTTCCCTGTCCAGCAAAAGGGTCTTCGGGATCGTCTGCACGTCATACAACTGGACGGCTACACCTGCGGCTCCTTTCAGGTCGCAAACATGCCGCCACGGCAGTCCGTCCTGCTGAATGGCATTTCGCCACTGATCTCTTGATTCGTCGAGGGACACCCCATAGATCTCAAAGCCTTTGTCGTTATACCGGTTGTATAACCTGACCACTTCCGGATTCTCCTTGCGGCATGGTCCGCACCAGCTGGCCCAAAAGTCGATGAGCACATACTTTCCCCGCAGGGAAGACAGCGCCAGCGGTGTCCCGTCCATTTGAGGGAGCTCGATCTCGGGCGCGGGCGCGCCGGGCGCCAGACTGATCCTTCCTTCGCTCCACGTATTCAATTCGCGGACATAGCGCGAGTCCGGTATCGTTTCATTAAAGACCGTGAGCATGCTGTCGATGAATGCCTGCTCTTCCCGGCGGTCGAGCAGCGCTGAGGCGGCAAAGGCAGCCACAAAGGAGCGCGGATTTTCGCGGATGAAATCCTTTATGTCGCGCGACCGCCGCGCCTGCAACCGGAGAAAACTTTCCTGCAAGTAGAGGAGGGAATCGGAATTTCCCGCGATCTGGTTGATGGCGAACTGTCGTTCGAGCGCGGATTGCTCACGCCGGGTTTTTTCAACGGCGTCCATCAGCTGCCGGAGCAGCCCCGACTCCGGCGATCCCTGTACCGCGCCAGTCGCGGCAAGGTCGTTTGCGTCGGCGCTCACGTCGATCGCCCCTGCGTCGAGCACGAAAAAAAGGCCGTTGTGCTCATCGAGGGAGAGCCGCGAGATCTCGCCCGGGCTCATTTTTCCTTCGAACAAAAAGCTTCCATCCGGGCGGATGGCCGAGGAGTCGCGCAGGATAAACTCGTCGCCCTCAGACGTACTTAAAAATATCCAGCCCGACGTTTTGTTCTCCAGCCGCCCGCGAAGTCGATAGGATCCGCCGGTTTCATGCTTCGATGCGCGGTCACAGCAAAAACAGGAGAGGCATACCAGCAGCAACCAGGCGCATCGCATAGCCAGGGTGTGATTCATGAGCAGCTAGCGAAGTTTTTTCGCAACGATCCGTCCGTCCGATTCCCAGACACAGATGACGCTCTGGTCGGCGAGGGCCGTCAGCCTCGGATAGATCCCCGTCCCGATTGCTTCCGCGGCGAGCTTGCCGGGCGTGAGGACCGCGATCTCGCTGCCCTGCTGCCAGGCCAGGTAATTTCCCCTGGACGTTCTCACCAGCGAAGGCGCGCGGCCCTCTGCAATCTTTACCTCGGATTTGCCGGGCTCTGAATAATAGACAAATTTGTCGCGGCGCCACGCGGTGCCTATGCGCCCTTTTGGATCCAGGGAGATGCCACCGCCGTCCATCGGACATTGGTCGAACACCCACGTGCCTTCGCCGAGCTTCTCCGCGGGCGCGTAGCTTTTTCCGCCATCCTTTGAATGCGCCAGGTACAGGTCGCGCGATCCGCGCAAGTCATTGCGGAACATGACATAGACGTTGCCTTTCGCGTCGGCCGTGATGGAGGGACGGCAACACGGGCACACGCGTCCGTCGGGCGATGCATACACCAGGCTGCTTTCAGACCAGGTCTTGCCCGCATCGTGCGAATAGGCGCCAAAGATATTGTTGTGATGCCCGATGCGAAGGTCGAGCCATGCGGCATATACGTCGTTGCCTTTGCCCGCAGCGATGGCGATAAAGCCCTCCTTCGCCGTCGAGTCAGAATGCAGGATGTTGACGGGATCGCTCCACCGCTTCTCTCCTTTCTTTAATCGGTAGGCCATGATCTGCCCCGAGTGATCGGCCGCGGCGATGACGATATAATCCTGAGTGGAAACGATCTGCGGCCCGCGTGTGGTGCCCAGCGCAAGTTTCGCTTGCTCCCCTGTCTTTTGAGGCGCTGAATACGTAAGCCCGCCATCGGCCGAACGGACATAGAAGATCTCGTTGCCGCGACCGAATACAACGTGAAGGTTGCCGGCCTGGTCTGTTGCCAGCGTCGGCTGCTTGCCAAAGGTGCTTACGGTGATGAGGCCGGCATCCTCATCTTTCAAGCTGAAACTGAAGAAGAAGGCAGCGGCCATCAGGGTCAAACCCAGAGCTGCCGCGGTTTTTTTAGTTCGGTGCATGCGTAGGAAAGTGTTCAAATTTTAACGAGGCAAAAGTAACAGTATTATGTCATGTATTTTGTCATGAACCGGCGCCTAAGGTTTACTTGCCATTCTTCAGAAACGCCAGCAGGTCTGCCATTTCCTCTTTGGTAATGTTCTTCTCGAGTCCAACCGGCATGGCTGACATGTTCAGTGCCTTTTGGGAAACCATTTCATCGCGCGAGACCGTATTCACCTGTCCGTTTGCGTTGCGGACGGTGATGGCCGCGGGCGTTTCTTCTGTGATAACGCCCTGCAGGGATTCGCCGTTCCTCAATGAAACATTCCACAGGTCGAAGCCGTGCGATACGGACTGATTCGGATCCAGGATGTTAGCCAGGATACCGGATTCGGGCCAGCTCTGGATGGTACCAAGATCCGGGCCAAACGGTATCCCGCCCCCACCTCTCACCTGGTGGCAAATGGCGCAGTTTTTCTCATAAACAAGTTTACCCTTGCTGACGTCGCCTTTCAGTTTCAGGGCCGGCTGATATTCCGCGATTACTTTCTGCCTCTGGTCGTCCTTTGCAAAGATCGCCCTTGCCCTGTTGCGTATGTCAATGTTGCGTTGTGTCATGAGCCGGATGCTGCGCTGCCATCCCACGCTCGTCTGCTGGATCCTCCCTGTTTCGACTGCATCCACCAGCAGCTTGATGCGCGATTCATTTTCCATGAGCGCGTTCAGCGCCGCATCCTGAACGGCAGGGTCAAGGC
>DASVOT010000519.1:0-1536 GCA_036383235.1 Chryseosolibacter sp. | reverse complement strand
TGGTCGACATGTATAACCGGAACGTGCTGCCCGTTGTGTATGAGACGGGGTCGCTCGGCGCGTCGGGCGACCTGGCACCGCTGGCGCACCTTTCGCTTCCCCTGATCGGACTGGGAGATGTTACTGTCGACGGGGAGGTATACCCCTCCGGAGAAATAAACAAAAAATTCAAATGGCCTGTGATTTCGTTCCGGGCAAAAGAAGGCCTTGCCCTGCTGAATGGCACACAGTTCATGAGCGCTTACGGCATGTGGTGCGTCTTTCACGCCAAGCGGATGATCCGGATCGCCAACCTGACAAGCGCCCTTTCACTCGACGCCTTCGATGGACGCCGGGAGCCGTTCCTCGCCCGGGTGCACGCCATCCGCCCGCAGCCCGGCCAGGGCGCCGTTGCGGCGGAAATCCTCCGGCTCCTCGACGGAAGCGAGCTACAGATGCAGGAAAAAAAACACGTCCAGGACCCATACTCCTTCCGTTGCATACCCCAGGTCCATGGCGCAAGCGCCGACACCATTCAATACGTGGAAAACATCTTTCTCACGGAAGTGAACAGCGTGACCGACAATCCGAATATTTTTCCGGAAGACGATCTCATCATTTCGGCGGGCAACTTTCACGGTCAACCCCTCGCGCTGGGCCTTGATTTCCTCGCCATCGCCCTGAGCGAACTGGGAAGTATTTCCGAGCGACGAACTTATCAGCTCATTTCCGGCGCCCGCGAACTGCCCAATTACCTCGTAGCCAATCCGGGTATCAATTCGGGATTGATGATCCCGCAATACACCGCAGCTGCCCTCGTCAGCCAGAACAAGCAATTGTGTACCCCCGCCTCCGTCGACTCGATTGTGAGCTCCAACGGTCAGGAGGACCACGTAAGCATGGGCGCAAATGCAGCCACCAAAGCGTATCGCGTCGTTAACAATATTTACTCCATTCTTGCCATTGAGCTGATCACCGCTGCCCAGGCGCTCACTTTCCGCCGGCCGCTGCGCACCTCCCCGCCACTCGAAAAACTTGTCGATACTTTCCGCCGCTCGGTACCGTTTATAGAGGATGACCGCGTATTTCACGACGATATCCGAAAGGCTGAAAATTTTCTCAAAGCATTAGAACTTCCGGCATGACCTGGAGAGTGACAACCTTATTGCTCATCGCCTTTTTGCTGGACCACTCCGCCCATGGCCAGTACACGAGCCGCCTGGGCCGCTTTCAGGTGGACCAGTCAAAAGGCTGCGTTCCCTTAACGGTGACGGTCACCATCATCAGCCCCTTCGTCTGCGACGGATCAAATCCCTGCGACATGGATTTCGAAGGAAACAATTCTTTCAAGGCGCTCACCTTTACCTACACGTATACCAAACCCGGTAATTACCTGCTGCGGATACTGTTCCAGACCTCGGGGTTCGACGATATCCCCATCGTTGTGACGCCGAATATCCCACCGGCATTTGATGTCTACACGTGCAGCAACAATGAAGTGTCCGTCACCCTGAACGATACCAACTACGATCAATATGTCATTAACTACAACGACGG
>DASVOT010000518.1:0-3939 GCA_036383235.1 Chryseosolibacter sp. | reverse complement strand
GTGGGTATCATCGGGGTCATTTTCGCCGGAGCCGGAGTGATCATCAGCTACAGGCATTATGGAAGCGAAGCGGGCTTCTATATTCTGGTGGGCACCTCGGCGCTTGCCGCGCTCGCGCTTTTTTTCAGCTTCAGGTCCGGCGCCTGGCTGCGCTTTGCGAATAAATCGGCAATTGACAGCAAAGTAAATGAGGGGATCACCGCCTCTCTTCAGGAGGGCGAGGAAGGCATTACCCTGTCGACGCTTAAGCCGTTCGGCAAAGCACAGTTCAAGAACGCGGAGTATGAGGTACGGACACTTGGAGATTTTCTGGACGTCGGGACGAAGGTGAAGATTGTCAGTATCCGATCGAACCAGATCATCGTGAAACCCCTAATTAAACAATAACTATTATGGAAGGAGCAGGATTGCTTGTCATTGTCCTCGGAGGTATCATCCTCTTTTTTATTTTTCTATACTTCGTGCCCATCAACCTTTGGATTACTGCATTATTTTCCGGTGTCCGGGTCGGTTTGTTTGACCTGGTCTTCATGCGCATCCGGAAGGTTCCGCCCCGGGTTGTTGTGGATTCGCTGATCACGGCGACGAAGGCAGGACTGCAGATCACTTCCAATGACCTGGAGACGCACTACCTGGCGGGCGGCAATGTCCCAAACGTTATCCGGGCATTGATCTCGGCGGATAAGGCTAATATCAGCCTTACCTTCAAGCAGGCGACTGCCATCGACCTCGCAGGCCGCGATGTATTTCAGGCGGTACAGATCTCGGTAAATCCCAAAGTGATCACGACGCCCAAGGTGGCGGGCGTTGCCGCCGACGGAATTCAGCTCATTGCCATCGCGCGCGTTACGGTTCGCGCCAGCATCGCACAGCTCGTGGGCGGCGCAGGTGAAGACACGATCCTGGCACGTGTGGGCGAAGGCATCGTTTCTTCCATAGGCTCTGCCCGCTCACACAAGGAAGTGCTTGAGAGCCCTGACAAGATCTCCAAACTCGTCTTATCCCGCGGCCTGGATGCAGGCACAGCCTTTGAAATTCTTTCCATAGACATTGCTGACGTTGACGTCGGCGCGAACATCGGTGCAAAGCTCCAGATCGATCAGGCCTCGGCCGATCTCAAGGTCGCGGAAGCCCGCGCGGAAGAGAGACGCGCCATGGCCGTTGCGCTCGAACAGGAGATGAAAGCAAAAGCGCAGGAAGCGCGGGCGAAGGTGATCGAGGCGGAAGCGGAGATCCCCAAAGCAATCTCGGAAGCGTTTGTGAAAGGCAACCTGGGCGTGATGGACTACTACAAAATGCAGAACGTCGTGGCCGACACCGGCATGCGCGATGCTATCTCAGGATCGGGCACGGGCACCAAAGAAGAAAAGAAATAGGCCGGCCATTTTCACAAGTAGAATAAAGATCACGTGATATCACGGGTCCAGGGCCGTGTGTTATTGCGCGTGCTCTGTGGCGGCCGGCACGCCGACCACTGTTTCCCAGGCTGACTTTTTCAGGGCCATGTACCGGTTGTGATAGGGATCAAAGACCAACCCGTCGTAGACCCTGGGAATGGTGCTGACGCCGCCGAGAGTGAGCAAGCCGGATTTTTGCTGGCGCCGGACGATCGCGTAGCCGTTGCCGGTGTCGGTCAGCTCCTCGTACTTCGGATGGATGAGGACTCTGCCGCCGGCGTCTGCCAGGCCGTACAAGCCCCCTTGACGGAGGACCCACCGGTTATTCGCATTCAGCATGATCTCCTCATAGCGCAAGGGAAGCACGATGTTTCCGCTTGCGTCGATAAGTCCCGACTGTCCGTTTCGTTTTACAATAGCCACCCCGTTACGGAAGTTTTCAACCCCGTCGTAGACCGGCTGAACAACAAGCTTCTCCCCGGAGTCAATAAAGCCCCACTGGTTCATGATGCGGACGGCCGCCATTCCCTCCGAGAATGGCTTTACTTCTTCATACCGGTTCGCGATGCGCAAACGCCCCTGCTCATCGATGAAACCATATTTTCCATCCTTCCGGATCGCTCTCAAACCCTCGCTTTCCGGGAAAATCTGTTCCGTACCCTCCGGCTGGTTCGACCGGTCCAGGATGATGCCGTTCATGTCAATGACCCAGTAGGCGCCGTTTGGCAAGTGCTCCCGAATGTGGTGGCCGTCGAAGTCGAGCCGGTTGTCTGAAAAATAAATGATGTTCCCGGTAAAGGATTTAAGGAAAGTGGTCTTGCCGTTGAATTCAAAGAAAGTTTCATCATTCAGGATTCGCACGCGGTTTGGTTGTGGCGTGACAATCCAGTTCTCCGCCAGGTCGATGACGCCGTATTCGCCCTTGAATTTTACGGCGACGTACTCTCCTTTTCGCTGAACAAGCGAGTCATGTACGCAGCTGATGATCTCCTTTCCCGCCGAATTGATTGCTCCCCAGAAACCCCTGCTTTTGACGGCACGGAACCGGCCATTAGAAGGTCCGATATACTCGTAGTGCTTTTGCGTCAGCGACTTGCCAGACGCGTCCAGAACCGTCCATGCATTCTTGTAGCGGTCGTCCGTGCAGGCGAGGTAGACGTGGCCATCTATGATCAGCTGGTGATAGGCGGGAGGCAAAACAACTTTTCCTTCCGCGTCGATGGCGCCGCTGCCGGCAGCAGTCTTACATAAGGCCACCCCGTTGCTGAACGGACTGAGGGAAGAAAAAAATGTGGGACTCAACGGCCTGAACTCATTATCGGTGAGCTGGATTTTTCCACCCGATCTGATGGCGTAGTGTTGCGGCGACAAGGGTATCACGGCTTCTGCCAGTTGCTGCCCCATCTGGCGGTTTTCGGCGTCGAGGAAGAACCAGTTATCCATATTCCGCGCCTCGACTGCCCCGTCTCTCGTAAAGCGCAATTCGCCGTACACAGGTTTCACGATCACCTGCCCGTTTCTGTCAATAAGTCCCTGCCGCTGGTTTTGATAAACCACGGCAAAGTTGTTCCTGAAGGCGGAGATGCTATCGATGAGGAATCCGGTCACCTGGCTTCCGTCGTCTGAAAAAATCGCCGTTTTATTCTCAAAATTCTCGACGGCAAACCGCAGGCTGCCGAGTGAATAAATGCGTTGGTATTCCAGCGGAATGAGGACCTTGTTCGAAAAATCCAGCAGGCCGGAATGAAACCGCGTTCCCGCTTTCGAGATAACGATGGCGCGCATGTTTGACAGCTGCAACCCGTCGTATAGAAAAGGAATGACCGTTTTACCGGAGGTATTGATGATGCCGAACGAAGCGCGTTGTGAAAGGTCGGATTTCTTTTTTGCTACGAGGAAAGAACCTTCTCCTGGCTTGAGCTCGGTAAATTCCGCCGCCGTCACGAGCTTGTTCGATGTGTGGATGAGCCCCCAAAGACCATTGGAGCGGTAACCGACCACTTTGTCTACGATCGACAGTTTGCCGTTGCTCCAGCCGATCTCCTCATAACTCGCCGGGATCAGGACCTGCCCCTCTTCATCTTTTAGTCCGACTTTCCCGTTCTCCACAAAAACACTGAAGTCGTCCCATGAACCGTTTTCAGGCCTGCCCGTGCTGGCGAAGAGACATTGGAAGTGGATAAGCAGACCCGCCAGACAAACAAAAAATAATCGCACGCGCTCCATCAGCCCAAAATTACAATGCTTACCTGATTCCTTTTGATTTTTACAAAATTAATCATGTTTTATAGGGAAGAGACAGGTTTATCGACAACCGGCGTTGAGGTGCTTTGAATGGAAAGGCGTGCTTCTCTTATTCAAGTCGCCGGTGGAAGAACAACTTGTGTGCGGGGAGGAGGTCGGGATGTGCAATCTTTACGAGGTCCATCAGGATAAGGTCGGGTCTCAGATATCCCAGTTCCAGAAATTCGTTTCCCCCTTTTTCGCCCATGCGGGCGTCGTAATTATAAACCTGCTTTTTGAGGAAGGGGGCGAATCTCGT
>DASVOT010000517.1:0-3860 GCA_036383235.1 Chryseosolibacter sp. | reverse complement strand
GAGGATCTGGGCGTCGGCGGCATCAAACTGGGGATCGAAATAGTGTTTGTAATCGTCGGCGGAAGGGTCCGCAAGAACGGCGGCCTGAGCGTCGGGATTCAGCGCGTTGATGAAACTCTGGAAATGCGATGCTTCCGACGGGCCGTTGCCCACGCTTACAGAAGGCAATCCGTCGTATCCCACATCCTGATTGGCTCGTGATGAACGTTCGATGTCGAAGGCGTTGGTCAGGTACTGCTGATTGGTGACGTAACCCCACTCATTGGCGGAGGCGGCAGTCTGGAGGCTTCCGTCTGCGGGCAAACCGTTTTCAAAGGCGTGCTTCGAATCGCGCGCGACGTCTTCCGAGATGCTGCCGAGCTGAAAGATCAATTTGCCGCCCGTTGTATTGTTGACACCGGTGTTTTTTCCTTCCACGATCACCTTTCCGTGTTCGCCGTCTATAAAGGGATTGAGCAGCCAGAATTCAACGTACTCGATATTGGCCTTGTCGAAATCGACCTCCGTGCGTATAGCCGTAGTGATGCCTGCCCAGTTCGCGGTCGCGTCGTCGGCAAGCAACCCGGCATTCGTCAGGTTCGGATTGTAATTATATTGTCCTCGCTCCCTCGGATAATACGCCAGGTCGAAAACCGGTTGCCAGTACTGGCCCTGCTGCGGTTGAAAATACTGGAAGATCTCGTCCGGATCGACGGGGCGAACATAGTTGTTCTTCAGGTCTTCCTCGGTTACGTTGTCGGGCTTATACCGCCCCGAAGTCCGGTAGAACTGGTTATCGACGGAATACCACGCGAGCTTGGCCCGCTTGTATCCGGCGCTCAGGTCGAACGGCTTGCCGCCACTGGGATCAAACCTCGGATCCGCCACGGGGGTCGCAGCGAGCTTCCAGCCCTGAGGCGACATAAGGGAGTAGGGGGTGGCGGTGTTTTCAAAGTCGTCTACGTAGGCCGTACCTTCGCCATCGATGATGTTGGAGGTTCCAGGGAGGAGCTGCGCGAACTCCCCGGTAAAATTGATTGATGAAGGCTCTTTCGTCTGAACGATGGGGATTGCATCAATGAGCTTGGTCAGCAACCTGCTGTCTTTCCTCATGTTAAAATCAAAACCATACTGGAGATTCCGCGCGGGTTCCGTGCCGATCTGGTTGCGGCTCACAAGGGGTCGCTCGTTGTAGTACAACAGCGTGGAACCGAAGTTGACATCTTCATTCAGCGTGTAGTCAAACCGTGTTCCCACCAGGCTTCGCGTCTGGAAAGCGAACGGATCAGATTGCTCGTACTGGACGCTGATATTTTTTCCCGAGCTCAGGATGCTTTCATTGTTGATGATGACTTTTCCGAATGTGTAGTCGACCGTGTAATCGGTTCCCTCCTGCAGCGGCATACCGCCCGCGAAAATTTTTACCGACCCCTGCGAAATGCCGAACCCCGGGATGAGGATCTCCTTGGCCGAGCCCGCGTTGTACTGGCCCACGATGAAGAACTTGTTCTTGGTGGCAAACAGTTCGGCGTCTGACTTGGTGGTCCGGTACAGCGTGTCATACGCGTATTTCTGAATAAGGAAATCTTCGTTGGGCTGGTTCCGGAACGCTTCGCGCAAGGCGGCGCTGAAAGGCTCCAGGTACGGGAAAATGATCAATCCGTTCTGCGTGTTGATGGTAATGCCGTCCACAAAATCAAAATTGCCGTCGCGCTGCGGATCGTTGACAGGATTGAGTTTGTCGAGTCCCAAAATTTCGATCAGCTGTCTTTCCCGCAGGGTGGTGCTGCCCTCCTGCAACTGAGGGTTGTCAATACCGGTGCGGTCGTCGCGGTAGATTACGCGGAGCTGGAATCCTTCCCGCGACAACTGATTGACGTTAAGCGAATAAATGTTCTTCATCATCAGGTCCCAGGTGGGAATGATGCGGTCGCTTTGATCCCGGATACTGACCTTCCTGGGTCTGAGGAGCTTCAGGAAGACGACTTCATCGTCTCTGAGGCTTCCGTAATCTTCGGATAATTCTCCGACTTTATACTTGCCCGTTCCCGATGTGTATTCATAGGCCACCGCCAATGCTTCATCGTTCTGCAGCTTTCGGGTGAGGGTGATGTAGCCGAGCTGCGGATGAAAGTTAAATTCGGTCGGACTGAGCTTGCGGGCCCCTGTGATCTTTTCGAAGTCAGTTCCGTTGTTATTGTCGCCAGCGAAGTAATTCTCCAGCAGGATATTGATGTCGTCAGGATTCCTGCTCATTTTCGAGAGGGCGGCAAACAGATCGTTCGCCCCGTTACTGGTGGGCCGGTTTGCGCTCGCCGAATGCACCGCGCTGTTGTAGATGCGCCTCCCTTCGCCGAGGTCCATGAGCCCGACGACGTTCCGAAGCGTTTGTGTGTCGTTGTTCCGGTTCATGATATAGACTTCGACGCGGGTAATGTTGATACCGGAAGTGATCTGCGGCAGGTTCTGAATCCACCTTCTGTAGTTGTCGCGGAAATACTGTCCCAGGAAAAAGTGCCGGTTCTCATCGTAGTTCGACGCGACGATCTCAAAGGGCCGCCCCTGACCGTTGTTCCCTCCCGGTATCTCGATCGAGGCCACCTTTCCGCGCTGGGTTGAGGCAATGGTGGTCACGTTGAGCTTTCCGAATTGCATCTGCGCCTTTATTCCAAAAAGGTTCTGCGCTCCCTGAATGAGGGTGTTGTTCAACGGCAAACTTACATTGCCGATCTCGAGTTTCTGAAGGATATCTTCCTTGTACCCTGTGTATTCGACTTTCATGTTGTTCTGAAAGTCGAACGAGTTGTTGTTGTCGAAGTTGGCTGTGACGGCGAGTTTCTCGCCCACTTTACCCACCACGCTCATATTGATCTGCTGATCGAATTCAAATCCGCCGTTCCGCTGCTGGCGGATGGGAATGGAGGGGTTGCTGATCTTTTGAAAAGTGCCGCCGAAGTCGAGGGTCACAAAACCGCGTGGCACCAGTTCCACGTAGCTTCCGCCGAAGATGCGGTCGAGGACGGGACTGATAAATATTTTCGGGGTAAATCCCTTGCCACTTACGGCGCTCTCTCCGTCCATCGCCCGCGATCGCGTCTGCCAGTAGTCCTTCAGGATCTGCCGGTCCTGGTATTTCTTGAATTCATCGAACGACATACTGGTCGTCGGCCTGTAATTGAGGTCTCCGATCTTTTCATAGATCGTGTAATTGAGGGCTGTGTCGATCTCCACATCCAGCTTAAGCTGATTGGGATTCTTCAGGAATAAAGGCGATTCGGTAGTGGTGTTGGAAAACGGATCGCCGTACCGGTCAGAAGGCGTATAGGTCGGCCTCCGTGTTGGCTCATAGGTAGTCTGTTTGGGAATGGTATCTCTCGGAGTCACCCGCGCTGTATCCGGACGTTGTCCATACGCTGCCTCCGACAATAGCAGGCTAAGCCCCACCCACAGAAGGCTTATCCCAGATACGACGTACTTCTTAGAGGTAACGAGACTCAAATCAATTATGCAATTTTTAGATCGGCCGACGCGCAAAATCTGAAAGGACGTCAGGGTCGGACAAACGATCCTGATAATTCTAAACTGCACAGCGGCTCCTCGATTGTTTGTCCCTCTGAACACGCGGCCCGTTCCGGAGAAAACGTCCTTACTTCCCAGGCTAGGCGTTCTGAAGGGCTTGCTTCACTAAATCTTCTAAAGTAATGGTATTTCCTGATTTTTTCAGGACGGCGTCTACACTTTTCTCGGCTGCCGCTTTGGGAAGGCCAAGAGTGAGCAATGCAGATAACGCTTCCTTGCGCAAAGTATTGTGTGCACCCAGGGAAACCGGTGACAGGGTTTCTTCCCAGCTTTCCTTTTTGAGCTTGTCCTTCAATTCGATA
>DASVOT010000516.1:0-4960 GCA_036383235.1 Chryseosolibacter sp. | reverse complement strand
TGACGATTGTCGTTATTTTTTTTGAATAATTTAGTTTTATTTGAAGCTACATTTCTAAATCCTGCTACCATGAAAA
Organism: Chryseosolibacter sp.; assembly: GCA_036383235.1. Taxonomy (GTDB): domain Bacteria; phylum Bacteroidota; class Bacteroidia; order Cytophagales; family Cyclobacteriaceae; genus Chryseosolibacter. The sequence continues at coordinate 4,884 of DASVOT010000516.1, read as the reverse complement.
AAATTCTTGTACCTACCGACTTTTCGAAACCTGCGCAAATTGCTCTCGACGTTGCATCGGATATTGCAAAAAAAGCCAATGCTGAACTGATTTTGCTGCATGTGGTTGAAGAGGCGTCGGGAACTTCCTTTAACATTACCGGTGAAGTGGATGTTTCAAGCGGATGGGAGGACAAGGTGTTCACCATGAAGCTCATTGAACGCAGCAAGAAACAAATGTCGAAGATTTTCAACGACGCCAAAGCAAACGGCCTGAAGGTGACGCAGGAAATGAGGTTGGGCACCGCTTTTCACGGAATGCGCGACATCATTGCAGAACAAAAAGTGGATCTGGTGGTGATGGGAACCGCTGGACACAGCAAGCTGCAGGAGATGATCATAGGAACGAACACCGAAAAGGTTGTGCGGCATGCCAAGTGTCCGGTGCTGACCGTTCATAAGAAGCCGGTCACCACCGAATTCAAGAACATCGTGTACGCCACATCGATGAGCAAGGACGAGGAGGTGTTTTCGCGTATCGTTCGTAACACGCAGCAGATGTATAACGCTACCGTTCACCTGGTCAGGATCAACACGCCGGGAAATTTTCAGCGCGATATCGTGGTGAAAAAATATATGGAGGATTTTGCCAAGAAGCTGCAACTGAAAAATTTCACGATCAATATCTTCAATGATCTGACAGAGGAGGAAGGTATCATTTATTTTGCTGACAGTCTTGATGCCGATCTTGTTGCCATGGCGACCCACGGGCGCACCGGCTTCGCGCATGTGCTGGCAGGCAGCATCGCCGAGGACGTGGTTTCGCATTCCAAAAGGCCCGTCCTGACTTTTGTGACGAAGTAAGCAACGTCTCCCTGTCCCGCGACGCCACCGTCATCCGGGGCAACGCCGGCGGAGATCGGCGAGGATACGGCCCTAATAATAAAGTCTTGAAAGATTTTTACGCAATATTGGGTGTATCACCGTCGGCGACCGATTCTGAAATTAAAAAAGCATTCCGCAGACTTGCAGTCCGCTACCATCCGGATAAGAATGCGTCGGCGGAAGCGAACGCTCTCTTTCAGGCGATCAATGAGGCATATGACACATTAGGCGATGTGGAGAAACGCGCCCGGTACGACACGCGGCGCGAGAATCCTTTTTCGGAGATCCTTGCAGAGCCGGTCCGTCAGCATCGCGACCCGGCATACAGAAGGCGGCGCCCGTACGCGCAACACAAAAGTGAGCCTCCGGCGTCTTACGTGCTCATGCGCGATTCGCTGAAGTACGTGATATGGATCAGCCGCGTCAGCCTGCTGGCCTCGGCCCTCTTCTTCCTCGATTATTTCCTGCCGTATTTTCGGATAGAAGAAGGCATCAAAGACATTTATGCCGTCAGGTTCGCTCGTTCAGTCGGCCATCATGTTATCGTGACGGACTCTGGAAGGAAGATCAGGCTATACGATTTCGATGCAGTGAGTTTCAGAAATGAGCGAACTCTCCGCATCTCCAGAACGGCGATCTACCACACGGTTATGTCGGCTTCAAATACGTCGGGCAGCTATGTTATCCGGATGGGCTATCTGTATCGAAGCCTGATATTCTTACCCATCATTCTTTTCGTAAATTCCGCGCTCGCCCTGCTTTTCCGGAAGCGGGTGGAACTGTGCTTTAATCTGAACGTAACGGGTTTTATCTGGCTGATCATTAACTTTATTTTTATCTGAGATGGCGAAGAAAAATGAATGGAAAAAAAGACAGGGGGTGGTCTACTCGACGGACGAGAGCTTCACCTTCTCGTCAGGGGAAGCAAACGAGGAGGCAACGCTGGCCCCGCAGCAGCAGAATCTGAAAGTTTCACTGGATAAAAGCGGAAGGGCCGGAAAGCAGGTTACCCTCGTTTCAGGCTTTGTCGGATCGGCGAAAGACCTGGATCTGCTGGGGAAATTACTGAAGTCGAAATGCGGCGTCGGCGGATCAGTCAAGGAAGGAAATATCCTCATCCAGGGCGACCTGCGTGAGAAAGTTCTGGAAATCCTTATGCGCGAAGGCTACCGGGCCAGGCGTTCAGGCTAAAAATCGGCGGAAGCTCCTCCTGGAATTTTCATTGCCGGCAAATATTTGTTTCAGCTGTGCGCCGTTGAGACATTCCATTTTTTTGGACCGGCTGATCGCGCCTGGCCAACGGGAAATCATTAGACAAAAAGCGAATGCTGGAAGTTTTTTGATTATTTTACAACCAATGAATAGTACTGAAACATCGCCAAAGCGTGCCCGGCATGAGCAAAATGTGCTTCGGATCCGCCGGATCCATATTGCAAGGATAATAAAGGACTTTTTTTTTATTTCTCTGGGAATACTGTCGGCAACCTTCGGGTTAAAAGGCTTTCTGCTGCCGGATGGCTTTCTCGACGGAGGCGCGGTTGGGATATCCCTTCTAATCAACGCGCTCACCGACATTGATCTTTCCTATCTGATCATCGTCGTGAACATTCCGTTTATTCTCGTCGGCTTTACCCAGGTGTCGAAAATATTCGCGATCAAGACGCTGGTGGCGATCGTGGCGCTGGCGATCTGCGTGGCACTGGTGGATTTTCCCCATATCACCCACGACAAGCTTCTTATTTCCTTCTTCGGAGGTTTTTTTCTGGGACTTGGCGTCGGGCTTTCGATCAGAGGCGGCAGCGTCCTGGATGGAACGGAGGTGCTGGCCATCTACACCAGCCGGAAGACCGCTTTAACCGTGGGGGATTTTATTCTCCTGCTGAACATCTGCATTTTTTCGGTAGCCGCATACTTCCTCGAGGTTGAAACCGCGCTGTATGCCATCCTCACCTACCTGGTGGCGTCGAAGGTTGTTGATTTTGTAGTGCATGGTATTGAAGAATATACCAGTGTCATCATCGTATCCAAAAGAAGCAATCTTATCAAGGAGGCGATCATTGAGAAAATGGGCAGGGGCGTCACCGTTCTGAAAGGAAAAAGCGGATACGGAAAACAGGGACACCGTGAAACCGACGTCGATGTGCTGTACACCGTGATCACCCGTCTTGAGCTTCAGAAACTCAAAACAGAAATAGCGAAACTCGACTCGGAAGCTTTTGTAGTGGAAAACAGCGTCAATGACATCAAGGGCGGCATGATCAAAAAACGGACTCTGACGTCTTGAACTCAAGGTCGGGCACAGTCTTTAAAGTAAAATCTGGAAAAAATTCGCCCGGAGCGGATAATACCCGGAGCTTTTTTTGCACCTGGTAATAAACAAGTTCTCATTATGGAGGTATTGGAAAAATCCTTTGTCCGTCCAGCCGCTATCGATGGAAGTGAAGCCTTTGAAGAATTGTATGAAAGGGCCTTCCTTATCTTTGCGCGCTTTGCCGGAAAAATGCGTGCGCCTTTTCAGGATGCAAAAGACATTTTTCACGATGCCATGGCCATCTACTATGAAAAAGCCATGGCCGGCGGATTGGTGTTGCGCGCGGCGCCGGAAGCATATATTGTGGGTATCGCGAAACATCTCTGGATCAAAAAATTCAGGCATGACCGCCACCGGGTATCGCTGGATTCCGTCGAGTCAGGCATCGCGCTCACGGACGAAGACCTCGTTTCTGTCAACGACAGGAAACTGCTGACGTTCCTGGAGGCAACGGGCAAAAAATGCCTGGACCTCCTTCGCAACTTCTATTATGGCAAGATGACGATGAAGCAGATCGCTGTCGCCGCGGGGTACCGCGATGAGCGCTCGGCAGCGGTGGGAAAGTTCAAGTGCCTTGAAAAAATGCGCGAGGCTGTTAAAAACAAATCGATGTGTTATGAGGACTTCTTTGAGTGATCTCATCAGGACAGAAAGGTATCTGCTTGGCGAATTGAGCGCGGGCGAGGCCCTGTTATATCAGGCGGAGATGGCGCTCAACCACCGGCTGAAGACCGACACTTTTTTTCACCGGTTGATCCACCGTGCTGTGCGCCTGTATCATCGCAAGAAAATAATGGAAGCGGTTGCTCTTACGGGCGAGAAAATACTAAACGATCCCGCCAGGGCGGGGTTCAGAAATGAAGTGATGAAAAACTTTAATCGCGAATCATGATCCGGTCATCAGTCATTCCAATGGTCATTGACAGCAATGGCAGGGGCGAGAGGGCCTATGACATTTACAGCCTTCTGTTGAAGGAACGCATCATATTTCTCGGCACCGGCATCGATGACGCGGTGGCGAACCTGGTGGTCGCCCAGTTGCTCTACCTCAACAGCATTGATCAGAAGTCGCAGATCAACCTTTACATCAACAGCCCGGGCGGCAGCGTATACGCCGGCCTGGCGATTTACGATGCCATGCAAATGATCCAGGCGCCTGTCTCCACGGTCGCGGTAGGCGTTTCGGCGAGCATGGGCACGGCGCTGCTCACATCCGGAGCCAGGGGCAGACGGTACGCGTTGGCGCACGCCACTGTGCACATGCATCCTACGGGAGGCGGCGCCAAAGGCTACACGGAGGATGTCCGTATCGCCACCCGCGAACAGGAGCGGCTCCAGACTCAGCTGTTCTATCTCATCGGCAGGCACTCTGGGCACAGCTGGAAAAAAATTGAAGAATATTTTCTTCGTGACAAATTCATGAGCGCGCCGGAGGCAAAGGCATTCGGGCTCATTGATGAGGTGCTGGGTGACGCCAGCGATGTGGTTGTCCTCAATGACGGCCCCGCTGAAGTTCGTCTCTTCCAGGGTGAACTGATCCCGTGAGGTTGGGTACGGGATTTTCCTCTGCGGCCACTTTGATGTTTTGCCGACCGGCCATTGTTCTTAAATCTCTTAATACATTGCGGGAGAAATAGGCGCTTGTAGCGGTCTGTTGACTATATTTGAACCCTGTGAACAGCGAGGAACTTTATATCTCCGGCTTTGGTG
>DASVOT010000515.1:0-2875 GCA_036383235.1 Chryseosolibacter sp. | reverse complement strand
TAGCTTTCGCCTCCCCTCGGAAGCGGGAACGCCGCCACCAGCCGGTAGCAGTATTGGGCGCCGCTGGCCAGGCCCCGGCCCTCGTTGGTGTCGGTGTAGGTGGTGACGGGATTGTTGTTGATGTCTTTTACCGGAACGGTCCCGATCAGGTTGTAGCCCAGCCCGTCGGGCATGCCCGTCTGGCAGGAGTCGGGTTGAAACTCAAAGCTGTCCACCCTTCTCCAGATCTGGATGGTTTCAGCGTTCTGGCAGAAGTACGGATTCCACTGGAGATTGGCCGAGCGCGTCGGCAAGTCTACGGAGGCATTCACCCAGGTGGGTTCAGGCCCCACCACCCGGATGAACCAGGTCTTGAAGGTGACGAGCCGCGAGCCCGTGGGCGATTTGTCTGTGATCTTGAACACCACCTGGTAGGGCTGGTCCTTCACGTGCGCGCAATCCGTTTGCCAATGAAACTTCAGCTCCGCCGGCTGTTTGGCAAAGCGGGCGGGAAAAGGCGTGACGGTGGCTGGCGATTGCGCTTCTGCCAGGTTGAGGATCTCTGAAAACGCTTCGATCTTCACGCTGTCGCCGTCAGGATCGGTGCCGAGGATGGTGGCGTCCAGCACGGATCCCGCCTCCACGCAAACATCTTCGGGAACCTCAAGCTCGGGCCTTTCATTTTCACAGTCGTCGACAATGATCTGCATGTCGCGCCTGACAAAGCCGATGGAGACCCAGATGCCGTTCACGAGTCTCCACTCCCGGATCACGAAGGCGATGTTGTATTCACCGATGGCTCCGGGTGCATCCCATGTCAGCGTCCCGTCGATGGGGTTGATGAGGAAGCTCGGCGGTCCGCTGGCGTTCTCGTTCGCGGTCTGGTAATCGGTGTAGAACTTGGGATCCGCGGGATCCTTGTAGTTGACGACGGTGGTATTGTTATCCCGGAAGGGAATGACCAGTTCATAGGAGAGGCTGTCGCCGTCGGGGTCGTAGGCGCCGGGGTTGTGAAACCATGCGATCCCTTTGCATGCGCGGTCGATCGGGGGCACGAGGAGCTTGGGACTGTTATTGCATCCAAGGAAGGGGTCGATGATGAGGAGGGTTTCAATATAAAATCTGGTGTTCACTGAGCCATCCATGTTGAGGACACCCGCATTGCGGTTCGGCTCACTGTAGCTGATGACGTATTTCCCGTTTCCCGAGTAGGTATGGGTGATCGTAAAGGAAGCGGTGGCAATTCCCTCGCCCAGGTCTGGCCTCGGGGTGTTATCGGTTTCCGGGACCAGCATCCGGTTGCCATCGCCGAAATCAAGCCAGTCATCCTCTCCGCCGAAAAGCACGTTGGTATTGATCGTATTGGTGAAGACTGTAACGGTGATCCGGAAGGTAAGGCTGGAGCAGTTTACCCTCTCCACCGTGATTTCGCCCGCGCGCAGGTGGGTGGCAAAGGCAGAATAAGAAATGACCAGGATCAGGACAAGTGACAGGAAAAGAGGGCGCAGCAAATGTATCCGGTTCATTCGAAAGTCAAAAAGACGGCAATTAACCTGTTTCAGCAAGAGAAAGGGATAAGGGCACAATATAAAAGGTTGTTCCCATACCTGAAAATCCTACGAAAACTAACGGCAAAGCTTGAAAATTAGTCTGTTTCGAATCAAATACTTTCCCACCTCGAGTTGTTCCCGGCACGCATCCGGCGGGCAAAAAAATCGCATGCCGCAGCGTATGCGCTTCGAAACTTTTTTAAAAAAAAGTGAGGCAGGATCGTTATCATTTTTGTGCTTAACTACCAGTAATTTAAGTGAAATCTGTGAAAATATTCATTTAACTGCCGGCGCGAGGGGCGCGGAATGGGTGATTTGATGTGATCGATTTTCTGATAAATTGCGCGGGCAAACCCAAAACCCAGGCGTACCAGATGAAACCTGATCCCGCTGCAATGAAAATTCTGTTGCGCAAGCGCGAGGCCGAACTTCAGAAGCTCATCAGACAGATGAAGCAAGACAAGCTGCACACCAGCCCGGTGTACAAAACCCTCGAGCAGGAACTGGAGACGCTCAAGAACGAGCTTTCCCCCGACGGCAAACGATAAATTTCATTTCACAACCGCTTAAGACTACATTGGGCCGGAATTGAATGTCAGTCTTATGCGCGTCGTTCGTGAAATCACCCACCCCGAGTTTAAAATCACTATTTTTTCCTGGAATAACCGTTACCTCATCAAGCTGGAACAGGGATTCCTGGAACAGACCTTCAAGGTCTCCGAATTCGACCTTTCAGGAGAAGAAGAGCTACTATCCCTGCTCGATGCGGAATTTCTTCATCAAGCCAGCCTTCGCTTTCAGGATATGGGGCAATCACTCTACGAAGCGCGCGTGAGGAGTGGCCAGTGACTTTTTTTATCGTGAAGTGGAAATTGTATTATTTTTGCCATCCGAATGCAAGTTGCCGAGAAGAAAAATAAAAATAAGCAGTACAAACCCATACTGGATGGCATTCCTGACTGGCCGGTTTACCGGTTGAGCAAAAACAGGAAGGAGTTCGTGGAGGAGGTATCGCGGCATTCATTCAACCAGATCAAGCAGCTCAGGCCGACAACCAAACAGTTACTCGACGAGCTGGAGGCCACCGTGTACCGCGAGCAACAGCGGATGAAGCGCAACCGCTGGCGTGTCGACCCTGCCGATGAACCCGGATTCTGGGCAAAGATCAAGGAGGAGCTCGCTCCCCTCAACGGCGACATTTCCGCGGAAGCCGAAGCAAAGGGCGACGAGCTTCTCTACAGGATCGTTTTCCGTTACGCCGACGAAATCGCCGGAAATTTCAAGCCGAGCTCGTACCGCGTCGCCCGGGAACTTCTGCGATTCTGGTTCGCGCGCCTCCTCAACGG
>DASVOT010000514.1:0-1631 GCA_036383235.1 Chryseosolibacter sp. | reverse complement strand
CATATGCGCGAGCGGCCAGAAAATATTCACGTACAGATCGTATTCCCTCAGATGGGGAATGATGTTCGCGGCCGCAGGCGTGTCCGCAAAATTTCTTCGGAACACCTGGCGGAGGTTCCTGTCTTTGTACTTTACACCGGCCTCATAAAATGTTTTCATGTAATGGTTCTCGAACTGCTGAAGGGTGAGGGTTTTGGAACCGGTCCCGAGGTCGGTGGCGCCGCGCTTCCAGTAAAGCTTTTCGACCATCTCCTTCAGATCCGCGTTCCGAAGCCCGTCGCGCTCGTCCATCGCGACCAGGTTGATCATGTCGGTCGACCCGATCTCGATCAGCCGGTATTGCGCCGACTGAAAACCGCTGGCGGGCAAAAGCGCCATGCGGAATTTCTGAAACTGATCTTTCTCCATTCCCTTTACCATTATCTCGAAAGAGCTTTCAAGATTCCGGAAATAGCGAACGATGCGATCGACCCTCTCGATAAAGAATTGCTCGTCGATATTCTGGCGGAAGGCGACTTGTTCGATCTCCAGCAGAACAAGCTTGAAATACAATTCCGTGATCTGGTGATAAATGATAAAGACCTTCTCGTCGGGGAAACTCGTTTTCGGATTCTGCAGGCTGAGCAACGTTTCAAGATGAATGTAGTCCCAGTAAGTAAGATAATCGGAATACAGCAGCCCGTCGAGATAGGAAGAAATATCCTGGCCCATGAAATCGTACTTGGCCTGCAGTTTCTTCAATTGTCCGAGGAGGTCTTCATCAACCGGTTCATCAGCCATATCAAACGCACTTAAATTGTAAATTACTGTTTAACTTGGGACCAATTTAAAGGATTAATTGATTACCAATCGTATGCCCAGCGAACAATCGGCTGCTGCCCAAAAAGGCAGATCCTTAAAACAGGATGTTTTTGAGCATCCTGATTTTTATTCCATCGATGACCTGCTCTCTGCCGAGCACAAGCTTATCCGCAGCGCGATCCGCGATTTCGTTAAGAAAGAAATTTCGCCGTTCATCGAGGACTGGGCGCAGCGCTCGCATTTTCCCGTGGAGATCGTAAAGAAATTCGGCGAGATCGGCGCCTTCGGCCCGACGATTCCGGCAGAGTACGGCGGCGGAGGGCTTGATTACATCAGCTACGGACTCATCATGCAGGAGATCGAACGCGGTGATTCTGGGATGCGGTCGACGGCATCGGTTCAGGGATCGCTGGTGATGTACCCGATATACAAATTCGGTTCCGAGGAGCAGCGAAAAAAATACTTGCCAAAGCTCGCTTCGGGAGAGTGGCTTGGCTGTTTCGGGCTCACCGAGCCGGATTACGGCTCGAACCCGGGTGGCATGGTCACCAATTTCAGGGACATGGGTGATCACTACCTTCTGAATGGCGCAAAGATGTGGATCTCGAATTCACCGAAGGCCGACGTTGCCGTGGTATGGGCAAAAAATGAAGCGGGGAGAATTCATGGCCTCATTGTGGAACGGGGCGTTAAAGGCTTTTCCACCCCCGAGACGCACGGGAAGTGGTCGCTGCGCGCGAGCGCAACCGGGGAGCTCGTTTTCGACAACGTGAAAGTGCCGAAGGAAAACCTGCTGCCTGGAAAAAATGGGTTGGGCGCTCCCATGATGT
>DASVOT010000513.1:0-4609 GCA_036383235.1 Chryseosolibacter sp. | reverse complement strand
CCTATTATTCGCATCCTGTGAAAGTGAAGATAGAAACGCGTGACACGCGGGCGGCGTCGGGAGGCACAGGTTATGCGAAAGCCGGTGGCAACTACGGAGGAGCGATTTATCCGGCAAAGCTTGCACAGGATGAAGGATACGATCAGCTGATCTGGACCGATGCAAAGGAGCATGCGTACGTGGAAGAGTCCGGTACCATGAATGTGATGTTCGTCATCGGGGGAAGGCTTATAACGCCTGCGCTAAGCGATTCCATTCTTCCGGGAATCACGCGCGACAGTGTGCTCCGGCTTGCCCGTTCCTGGGGAATGCCGGTGGAGGAAAGAAAGGTCGCCGTGCGGGAGTTGATTTCCGCGGCCGACAACGGAGTGTTGCAGGAGGCGTTCGGTGTGGGCACGGCCGCCACCATTGTGCACATCCAATCCATCGGATTCGAAGGAAAGGACTACGTTCTCCCGGCGGTTGAAAAACGACAATTTGCCGCCCGGGCGTACGAGGAGCTGGAAGGCATCAAACACGGAACCAAGGAAGACAAGTTCGGCTGGATTCTCCGATTGTAGTTTCTGTTTGCAATATCTTAGATTGACCGACAGCTTGTGTATCAATTTTTTTACCTTAGAGTACTATGACAGGCAGGGCACAGAGCCATTCGTCGGTACTCAACACCCCTATACCCTATACCTTTATACCTTATACCTTTTAAAGTGGTCAAAGCGATTTTGTTTTTGCTCTTTCTGATTTGCGCCGACCTGGCGTGGGGACAAAAACAATTGCTTTTACTGAAGGGCGAGAAAGTCCTTTTAAGGCTCTATCCGGGCGATGAGTTTGTTTACCGCTTGAAAGGAAGCAAGGTGATCAGGACGACCTATGTGAACAATCTTTCCGACACCGCGGTGGTGACGCACCGGGATACCGTCCCTTTCAGGAGGATTGACAGGATCTATTTTGAGCAGCGAACGTTTCGCAATCTGCTTGGCTCGGCATTTGTGACCTTTGGCGCCGGGATCTTCCTCATCGATCAGATCAATACGGTGCTGGTGCACGGGGAAGACCCCAGCCTCGACAACCGCGTATCGGCCGGGAGTCTTGCCTCGCTGGCTGTGGGATTACCGCTGATTCTGATAAAAAAGAAATCCCAGAAGCTTAAATACCGATACCGGCTTCTCGTCGTGGGCAAGGGATCCGTCTTTTACGTGCCCGACATCAGGAAGAACAGGTTGCCCTGGTTGGAGAACTAGCTCCGGTTTGGGCTTGTCGTTCCCGCACTTTCGCGGTTCGTCCTATTCATTATATTTGTAAAAATTTAAATCAATCAGCCATGACATCAGACAAGTTGAAAGACTTGAAGGCCCGCGTAGGCGCCTTGAGGAGGTATCTTTGACTACGATCGCAAGATACTTGAAGTAAAAGATGAGGAGCTCATCACCCATCAGGCTGATTTCTGGAACAATCCCAAGCAGGCGGAAGTAATTTTAAAGAATATCCGGTCAAAAAAGATCTGGACCGATGCCTTCGACAACGTAAACAAACTCGTCGAAGATCTTGAGGTATTGAACGAGTTCCATGAAGCCGGGGAGGTTGGCGAAGAAGAAGTGGACGCGGAGTATGAAAAGGCTGCTAAAGCCGTGGAGGAGCTCGAATTCAAGAAGATGCTCAGCGGCGAGGAAGATCAGCTCAGCGCCATGGTGGAAATCAACCCGGGCGCAGGCGGAACGGAAAGTCAGGACTGGGCCGAGATGCTCAACCGCATGTACATTATGTGGGGTGAGAAGAATGGCTACAAGGTCACTCAGGTCGACTATCAGGCAGGCGAGGTGGCGGGCATCAAGTCGGCTACGCTCGAGGTGGACGGACCATTTGCCTATGGGAAGCTGAAAGCGGAAATCGGTGTGCACCGCCTGGTGCGGATATCGCCTTTTGATTCTAACGGCCGCCGCCATACGTCCTTTGCATCCGTGTTCGTTTATCCGGTCATCGACGACACCATCAACATCGAGATCAATCCCGCGGACATTGAGATCCAGACCTCGCGTTCGGGCGGCGCGGGCGGCCAGAACGTCAATAAAGTTGAAACAAAAGTTCAATTGACGCACAAGCCCACCGGTATCGTCATTGTGTGCCAGGTGGAGCGGTCGCAGCACGCCAATCGCGAGAAAGCGATGCAAATGCTGAAGTCCAGGCTCTATCAGCTGGAAATGGAAAAGCGAAATGCCGCGCGTGACAAGATAGACGCGGGTAAAATGAAGATCGATTTCGGCTCACAGATCCGGAATTACGTGCTGCATCCGTACAAGCTCGTGAAAGATGCGCGCACAGGAGTGGAGCGCACCGATGCGAACAACGTGCTGGATGGCGATCTCGATGACTTTATCAAGGCGTTTCTCCTGGGAGCGCAGGAACAACAAACCGCAGGACAACGCTAATGCCACAGGGGGAATACCTGCGCGAATTCAGTTCCAGTCCGCCGCCGTATCCGGTGCAATCAGCGTATCACATTTTCCTGACTTTTCCGCTTCCCGCCGAGTTTGCGTTCACCTTATTCGGATTTCCTTTGTAGTAAACGCTTCCGCTCCCGGTGATGTTGGCGTCCAGTTCGTTTTTAACGTTGATCTCGACGTCTCCGGATCCGGCGATACGAACCTGGCAACGGTTTGCCTGGAGGTCTGCTGCCAGCACCTTCCCTGATCCGCTGATGTCGGCTTTAACAAAATCGGCAGAACCGCTTGCGCGGATTTTGCCGGAGCCTGAAATTCCGAAGTTTGCAGTATTGTCGACGGTGCCCGAGACGTCGAGGGAACCCGACCCGCTGACATCACTGTCAAGGCTTTTGCAGTTTCCCTTCAGTTCCAGATTACCCGACCCTGAAACATCTGCGTCTACATCGCCCGTTGCGTCAAATTCCAGGGTCATGGATCCGCTTCCGCTCACCTTGAGGTCAAGATTGCTGGTCTTGATGGTCGACTGACCGATGATGTTTCCGGAACCGCTCACAGCGACGCCTTCGATTTCCGGCACCGTGATATACACCGTGACCTTTTCGTCATGTAAGTTCCAGTTAAATAATTTGTCTTCTCTTCCGATCCTGAGACGCCCACCCGACACCTCTGTCTCGACTTGTTTGAGGATGTCTTCGCTAGCCTCGATTTCGACTTTTTGGGGGCTTCCCTGCTTCAGGTACAGCTTGCCAGGAAGGGCGAAGGAGATCTTTGTGAACGTGTCGACATTGCGAACTTCGCGGTGTTGTGCCGTTAAGAGAGACGTGCTGAGAAACAGGGCACAAAGAGTGAGAAAGCTGTATTTTTTCATAAACAGGGAATTAGGTTTACGCTGGATAGACCGGGCGCGAATAAAAAGGTTGCCTGCTCCTGAGCGGATTCTTTTATTTGAGACGTGAAACAGACCTGAAACGTTGCAGATGACGCCATTTTCTTACAGGACCATTGCTGCGCCCGCCGAAGGGCAGTACAAGGAAAAGGGCAGCCGTTTTCTCGCGTTCGCTTACCCCGTCTCATCCGAACCGGCCATTAAAGAGCACCTTGCCGGGCTGGAAAAAAAATACCACGACGCCCGTCATCATTGTTATGCATGGACGTTGGGAGCTGAAAAAAAATCATTCAGGGCTTTTGATGACGGTGAGCCGGGACACTCGGCGGGAGACCCGATATTAGGCCAGATCCGGTCGCGCGATCTCACGAATGTGCTGGTAGTGGTCGTGCGGTACTTTGGAGGTGTTAAGCTCGGGGTCGGAGGCCTGATCACCGCCTACAGGACTGCGGCCGGGTATTCTCTCGACAGCGCGCAGATCATTGAAAAGGAAGTGACGGAAGCAATCAGGATCACGTACGGATATGAGGCTACCCCTGAGGTTATGCGGTTGGTGAAAGAATTCGATCTCGTGGTTGAATCGCAGGATTTTCAATCGGACTGCTCACTGACAGCCGCGTACAGGGTTGCCGACAAAGAAAAGTTTTTTGAGAAGCTGGAACGGATGCGGGCCACGGGTGTGAAGGTGCGGTACGAATGATCCGTTCCTGAAAAATTTTCGTGTGAGAGACCCATTGAGCCTGTCAGCTTATCGGGGTGCCTCCCCCGCATTTGGCAAGGTCTTCTTCAGGCTTCGCCGCGCCAGCAATGTGCTGACGATCATGAGCACAGCACCGAGGATCATGGGAGCTTCGGGAAGGTAGACCGGCGCATGGGTGTCGGTAAAGTAGGCAAAAGTGTTCATCATCAGCGGCGGACCCACTATCGACGTAGCGCTCATGAGGCTGGTGAGCGCTCCCTGTAATTCGCCTTGCTCGTTCGCCGGTACCGTCGTGGAAATAATACCCTGCAATGCAGGTCCGGCGATGCCGCCAAGGCAATAGACGCTGGTGAAGACAAACATCATCCAGGTCCGGTCAGCCAGGGCATAGAGAACAAACCCCAGCGTGCTGAAGCCAAGCCCGACGTAAACACTTCGCTGGTTGCCGAGCTTCGGAATGATCACGCGGATGAGGACTCCCTGCACGATGGCAAAAGCAAGCCCGACGACGGTAAGTGACAGCCCGATCATTTTACTGTCCCATCCGAATTTTTCAATTGTATAATAAGGCCAGTTCGACTGGAC
>DASVOT010000512.1:0-1838 GCA_036383235.1 Chryseosolibacter sp. | reverse complement strand
CGCAGAAATATTTTTTTTATAATTTCGTTGTCCTGACGCTATGAGATCGTTCGCCCTTTTGCTGATTTTATTGCTGCCGTCCCTGGCGGTTTTGGCCCAGGAGGAAGGTGACCAGGACAACCAGGACGTGGATGCCCGATTCACCATCGATACGCCGGTTACCCTTGACTTTGAAAAGGAGGAAAAGGAGGAGCCCAAAAAGAAGAAGAAAAAGGTTAAGAAGAGGGTCTACTACGGGGTGAAGACGAAGAAAGCTTTTACCCGGCACGGGTATGGAAACCGGGTGACCTATGAATTGTTTTATGTACTGAAAAAACCGGAGGTTCCGCAAACTTTTGTCAGAGACGTGTACTGGTATGATTACACCCGGAAAGAGATCCGGAAAACTGAAAAATTCGATCCTGAAAAGGGAGTGTTGCTTCACGGGCCCTATGAAAAGCGGCTGGGAGAGGTGATCCTGGAAAAGGGTATCTTTTACAAAGGCACTAAGCACGGTCGCTGGATGTATTACAAGCGCGACAGCACCCTGGAGAACAAGGAAAAATACTTCCGGGGATGGCCGAAGGAATCACTGGTAAGTTATTACGATCCCGAAAGGAAAAAGATGAAGGAGATCACTCCCATTGAATTCGGTGAAAAAGACGGTTACTACTACCGGTTTTTTGAGAACGGGCAGATGGCAATCAGCGGCGAGTATAAGTGGGATCAAAAGATCGGCGACTGGGTGGAATATTATCCCAATAAGAAGCGGAAGAAGATCATTGCCTATCCGGAAAAACCGTTTGAAGACAACTTCCATCCCTACATCAAAGCCGAGTGGAACGAAAAAGGCAAACAGATCTACCGCAATAACCGGGCATCGAAATAGAGCCGCACTTTCACAATTGGCTAGAAATTTATCGCGTCCTCGAAATGGACAATTTCCGGGACCGGTCCGGGCTTTACTGAAACCACGTCAAAACGGACATGCCCCCGCCAGTCGGTGCTGAAAATATATTCCTCCGCGGCTTCATAGATGCGGTGGCATTGATAGTCGGTGACAAAGCTCTCGGGTTCCCCGTAGGAATTTGACCGGCGTGTTTTGACCTCCACGAAGATCAGCCAGTCCTCGCGCTGTACGATGAGGTCGATCTCGGAGCGTTTCCAGCGGTAATTTCTCGCCACGACACGAAAGCCCTTGC
This sequence comes from Chryseosolibacter sp., assembly GCA_036383235.1. Classification (GTDB taxonomy): domain Bacteria; phylum Bacteroidota; class Bacteroidia; order Cytophagales; family Cyclobacteriaceae; genus Chryseosolibacter. Next base: position 657 of record DASVOT010000512.1, on the reverse strand, counting down.
CGGCCAGGAATTCGGCGGCAAGATTTTCGCCAATGCTTCCGGTTTCCATTTTATCCGTCATGCAAATATCCTACCTTTGAAATGGGAATTTACGATTATGTCGACTACAAAAAAATACATCGAGGGATTTACCCGACAGCTTTCGGATGCGCTGAAAATCGCGGAAACCATTGATCTTGTCAGGCCGGGCAGCGATATCCGCAATGTCGTCATCACGGGTATGGGTGGCTCGGGCATCAGCGCCAATCTGGTGGAGTCGCTCACGTTCGGTCGGATACCCATTCCCATTACGGTGTGTAAAAGCTATAACATTCCCCAGTTTGTAAATCCGCACACGCTGTTTATCGCGTGCTCCTACAGTGGCAACACCGAGGAGACCATCGCCGCGCTGAACAAGGCCCTTCTGAAACGAGCGCAATGCATCGCCATTGCTTCGGGCGGGAAGTTGCTGGACATCGCCAGGGAGTACAATTTATTTATATCCAGCTGCCCGCCGGCTCCGATAGTCCGCGGGCGATGCTGGGCTATAATATGATCGCGCTGATGTCCTTGCTGTATCACACCAACCTCATCGGCGCGGCGTTCATCAAGGAAACGGAGAACGCCATTGAGTTTCTCAACCGCGGAGTGAAGGGAATTGAATCGGAAGCGGAGCTC
>DASVOT010000511.1:0-4426 GCA_036383235.1 Chryseosolibacter sp. | reverse complement strand
GGGGCGCATGCCTTCATAGTAAGTGTTGATGAGTCCGAGGGGATTAGGGAATTTGGTGATGTGCGAAACGTTGTCCGACATGATCAGGCGCACGTCATAGTGGAACGGATTGCGGCCCGAGACTTCGTCGCGCCAGGCCAGCGAAAATTCCCATCCCTCCGTCTTGAGGTCGGCGTAGTTTCCTTTGGGAACGGCTGCTCCGAAGACCCCTGGCAACGGCAGGCCTACTGTAAACATATCCGTCGTGTAGCGCGTATAAACGTCGAGGGAAGCGGTCAGCCTGCTGTTCAGAAAGCCGAAGTCAGCGCCGACGTTGGTGGAGGTCGCCTTTTCCCAGGTAAGCCCGGCGGGGATTACGCCAGGTTTCTGCGTATAGTCAGGCCGCACGCCGTTGATGACCATGTTCAACTGGTTCACCGACATCGCCTCTGCAAACTGGTAGGGAGAGATGTTGCCGTTCCCGAGGCTGCCATAAGACACTCTTAGTTTGAAATCCGGCACCACGTTCTTGGCAAATTCCCAGAAGGGCTCGTCCGACACACGCCATCCTGCCGAAGCGGAAGGGAAGAAACCAAATTGCTGCGATTGGGGAAACTTCGAGCTGCCGTCGTACCTTCCGTTCACTTCGAACAGGTACTTTTCGGCATAATTGTAATTGAACCGGAAGAACCCGCCCAGCACGGTCCACTCGCTTCCTCCTCCCCGCAGCAGGTAATTCAGCCCGTTCATCAGCGAAAAGTCAGGAAGGGCCGGATTCAGAAGTCCGTCGCGCTGGATAAACCGGCTTTTCAATGACGAGTTCTCATAGTTGTAGCCCAGCAGTCCTTTTACATTGTGTTTGCCGAAATCCTGTTCATATTCCGCGTAAATGTTCGCGCCGGTATAATTCGTTTTGTCATCCGATTCATTCATTTTATTTTCGCCGCGCTCAAGCATCACCCCTGGCTTTTTGCTGTAGGGCACAGGCGTATACAAACGCGTTTCAAGTTCATCGAGTCGCCGGAACGTATAATCGCCTGAAATGCGAAGTTTGTTATCCAGGAACGAGGTGCTGAATCGGGACGTGTTCCGGATCTGGATGCGCGACAGGTCGGAGTAGTTGTTGCCGGAAATAAAACTTCCGAAGACGATGGCGGCATTCTCGGTGAGCGTGCCGTCGGGATTTTTCAGCATCGCGATGGGAAAAGCCTCATCCGAGATCCTTCTCCACACCGGAGTGTTGGAGGGGTGGTTCAGGATGGGAAAGAAATACGACACCTGCGAGAAGGTGAGGTCGTTCTCGATCTTCAGCCACTTGAACGCCTGGACTGAGCCATTAGCCCGGAGGTTGTACATGTTGTAATTATCTGGATTATACCGGAAGACGCCCTTCTGGCTGAGGTATCTTCCCGACACCAGGTAATTCACTTTGTTGCCGCTTCCGGAAACGCTCAGCGAATGCTCCATGGAAGGATTCTTATCTCCGTACAGTTCCCCCAGCCAGTCTGTGCTTCCATAGTAGACGTAATTTCCCGTCGCCGGGTCGACGTCCACGCGCGGAAGGGATGGGTCATTCTGCCTCACCTGCAGCTCGTCGAGGTAGTCGAGGGAAAAAGGGAAAACGCTGTTGGCTTTTTGGGGATGGGCCTTGTAATCGTTCCATGAATAATAGGCATCGTCAAACATTTTTGCCCACTGATAGCCATTGGTCACCAGGTTGGGAGTGACTGTCCTTTCATTGAGGGAATAGCTGGCGGAATAGGTTATCTGCGTTTTGTCCTGTTGAGGTCTCTTCGTTGTAATCAACACCACGCCAAAACTTCCGCGGGCGCCGTAAATTGCGGCGGAGGCGGCATCCTTCAATACCGACACACTTTCCACGTCGTTGGGATTCAGCAGGCTGGGATCTCCCGGCACCCCGTCGATGAGGACGAGGGCGCTGCCGCCGGCGCCGATGGAGGTAGCACCTCTCACGTTGTATTCGGCGCTGCGAATAGGCTTGCCGTCGGTCATCCGGATATTCAGGTTCGGGATCACGCCCTGCAGCCCGCGCGTCAGGTTGGTCAGCGGCCGGTTATCCAGAACCTCCGATCCCACCTGGTCAACCGCGCCGGTCAGGTTCACTTTCTTTTGCGTTCCGTATCCAACTACCACCACCTCCTCGAGCATCTTGGTGTCCGGCTCCATGGTGACGCGCAGGTCGCCGGAGGCGGGGATGGAAACTTCTTTCGTGGTCATTCCTATAAAAGTGAAAACCAGAACGCCGGACGGGTCGGGTACTGAAAGAGCGAAGCCACCGTTCGCATCGGTGGTGGTTCCGCTGTTGCTGTCGCCGGCCGTCTCGCGATTACTCTTGAAAAGCACCGTCACGCCTGGCAGCGCCTGCCCGTTTTCATCGACGACCGTCCCGGTGATTACCTTTCTTTCTGCCTGCTGCGAAAAAGCGAGATGGCATGAAAGCACCATTACGAACGAGAGATAATAAAACTTATCTCTGAAGGAAGGGTAATGTGTTTGCATATGTTTTGTGTTGGTTAGAAGCTCGCAAAAACCTGATTTCCCTTGCCTCTGATTTATCTATTAAAGGAAATTAAATGTTTTGAAAGCATTTTTAAACATAATTAAACCGTTTTAAACAGGCAAATTAAATCGTTTGAAATTGAAGATTTTTTAGATCAATGCCTTGGATGGAGGTATTCTTTAGGTTTTTCGGTGCCGTTTTGGTTAAAAATCCTTACAAAAGCTTTATTTTGTTTACAAATGTTAATGACCCAATGAGTATTACCGAGAGGCATCAGTTGATCCTTAAAGAGCTAAAAGAGCGGGGACATGTAAGTATTCAGGAGCTGACGGACCTTATAAAAGTGTCTGGAGTCACGATCCGGAAGGACCTGAAGCTGCTGGAGGATAAGAATTTGTTATTCCGCACCAGGGGTGGCGGATCCATCAACAACCCCTATACGAATGAAAGGCCGATCAATGAAAAGGAGCTCATCAACGCCGCAGAGAAACAACGGATCGCCCGGGCGGCGTTGTCACTCATCGGTGACAATGACTCTATAATCATAGGCTCCGGCACGACGGTCTTTGAGCTTGCGCGCGCCCTGCATCCCGACAAGCATCTCACCGTGATCACACCTGCCGCAAAGGTGACCCTCGAGTTATCCAACCGCCAGAACGTTGAGGTCTTGCAGCTGGGAGGCATCGTCAGGCAGAATTCTTCTTCCGTCGCCGGCTCCTACGCCGAGCGGATCCTGGAGGAAATTTCCTGCGGCATCTTGTTCCTCGGAGTGGATGGCATCGATCTGGATTTCGGGTTCACCATCACCAACCTCGCCGAGGCGAGTCTGAACCAGAAGATGATCGAGTGCTCGCAGGTGCTCGTGGTGCTGGCCGACAGTACGAAATTCGGCAGGAGGGGATTGGGCAAGATCTGCAACTTCGACCAGGTGGAATATATCATCACCGATGACAAAGTTCATCCCGGAACGGTGAAAGCGCTGGAGGAGAAGGGGATCAAGGTGATCATTGCGTGAGGGGACGGTGGAGGGTGATGTCCCGTCCTGCGCCGACAGCATTCCAGCTACTTTACCAATGCAATGATCCGTTCGTCCTTCGATGCGCCCGCGGCGTCCAGGGCATTGTATCCATTTTTATCTTTCAGAAGCAGGTTGGCCCCCGCGCTGACAAGCAATCGTATCACCTCAAGATTTCTTCCGGCGATGGCCGCCATGACGGGAGTATTTCCGATCGCATTGGATGCGAACGCATCCAGCCCTGCCCCCTTTGCCAGCAACAGCTTCACGATTTCAGGTTGTCCGTAGTGCGCGGCGAGGTGCAAGGGAGTCCATCCCTCGTCGGCGCCGTCTTTCTTCATGAACGCACGATGGTCGGCCCGAACCGCGCCCCTGCAATTCACCAATGACGGATCGGTTTCAAGCAATTGCGCTACCAGCGCCGCGTTGCCGTCCATGCATGCCTGGCAGAAAGTCTGTGGGTCGGTGGTCATTGTGGTTACGTTTTACAGGGGCAGGGATCACACCTATGAGATGAAATTACATTTTTTTTTGTAGAGACAAGGCATGCCTTGTCTCTACAAATGTCATGTGGCCATCACTCCGAAGAACTTGCCGACGGGTTGTGATCTCCATGTTCGACTATCAACGAACATAATCGCGAATGATCCTCCTCGAATAGTTGATTGTTATTGAAAGTTGGTGCGTGCCAATTTCTCGAAGCGCGTCTCTTCGGGGCGTATTGTAACCATAGAGGAGTGACATGGAACCCAGTAAACTGAGCCCGATTTTCGGAGTAAAATATATCTGCGAATCTTCACGATTAGTCAGATATTTTAATTCAACGCCCCACATTCCAACCATCCAGGCCGTTTCCAATCCGAGTTTGACTCCGTATAAGTACCTGGGTCCTCCAGTTAAATGACTCACAT
>DASVOT010000510.1:0-6419 GCA_036383235.1 Chryseosolibacter sp. | reverse complement strand
TCATGTTCTTATTCATTAAGGCCTTGATTAAAATTTCACTTTTACGCCGGCAGACAACGTCGAGAGCGGCGAGTACCGGTACATGCTGGTGGTACCTGCTTCATGCGTGGAAGGATTGAAGCCGGCGCGGCGCGATTTCAGCCAAAGGTTATCACCTGACACCCATACGCTGGCGTTCTTCATGCCAATTTTGCTCACGAGTCGAGCCGGGATATCGTAGCCCAGCCGCACGTTGTTTAAAATGAGATAGTCCGCTTTGGTGAGGAAGCGCGTGGAGGTTGACGATACATTCGCGTCGCGGTTATTCGACAGGCGCGGAACGTCGGTGATATCGCCCGCCTGTTGCCATCTTTTCCGTATGTCGGTGTGCCAGTTATTGCCTCCGATCAGGCCGTTGCCCATTAACACACTATAGGCCTCGTCATAGGCGTAGCCTCCGAGGCTGTACAGCATCTGGATCGATAGCTCGAGGCCTTTAAATCCTCCTGACAAATTAAAGGCGCCCCTTACTTTAGGTATGGCCGATTTGCCGACATAGAACTGTGTAGCATACTGGTAGGTCTTCGTCGTAGTCTTGATCAGGCTGCCTTCCTTATCCGGGTTGTCGGCGAGGAACTGCTCCAGCGAGGTGACTTGCTCTGCGGTGGGGCCGCTCCCCGCGTCAAGCTGGCCGTCGCCATCGAGGTCCTGGTAATACACCGTCCAGGTACTGCGTCCGTCCTCAGGATCCACGCCTGCAAACTCGCGGATGTAGTAGTCGAATATGGAATGGTCGACACCCCACCCGAAACGTCCCTGTGGATCCAGAATTTTTTCTTTGCCAGTTGACGGATCGATCGGCATGCGGGTAATGGTGTTGTTAAACATTTCGCCGTTTACCGTCAGGTCGAGGTAAAGGTCCCTGCCGCGAAGGATGTGCCCGGCCAGGTCGAATTCCAGGCCCTGGTTCCTCAGCGCTCCATCGTTTACTTTTAACAGAGCATAACCAAGAGACGGGCCCACGCGCCGGTCGAAGATCAGGTCGGTCGTATTCTTTATATAATAGTCCACGGCACCGTCGAGGTATTTGCCCACTGAAAACTCCAGCCCTGTCTGAAACATGCGGGAGGTTTCCCACGTCAGGTCGGGGTTCCCTTTTGTATCGAACGAAAACGCCGGACCATCATTGAGGTTGTCGACGTTATACAGATCATATCCGGGATAATAACCGACTCCTTCCTGGTCACCGATCAAACCATAGCTGGCTTTCAGTTTCAGGGAGCTGAAAATATTCTGGTTATCCATGAAGCTTTCATTCGAGATGAGCCACCCGGCGCCGATCGAGCCGAAGTTGCCCCACTTGTCCTTAACGAACCTGGAGGATCCGTCGCGGCGGATGCTGGCGGACACGAAGTAGGTCCTGTTAAAGTCATAGGAGGCTTGCGCAAAATAACTTTCCAGCGAATAAGACTCTGTATAGGAGTTGATGGGATTGGACACGACCGCGTTGTTAAAGTCCTCAAGGTCCGGATCAACCAGGTTGAAGGCAGACACATCCATCAGGTCCTGGCTTAATTCGGTTGCCTCGTGCGCCGCGATCAAGTCCAGGTTGTGGTTTCCGAAAGTTTTGTTGTAACGAAGCAGGTTCAGCAGATTATAGTTTACCATTTCGGTTCTCCTGTTGTAGATCGAACCGTTTTGCGACGCGGAACCGCCGTAATACTTGTTGCCCCTGTTGACGTACTTGTTGTTGAAATACTGCAGGCCGAGACGGTTTTCGAACGCAAGCCCTTCCAGGATATTAAAGTTGATGGAGGAGGCGCCGTTCAGCTCGTTGCGGTCATCTCGCTGAACATCGTAGGTGGCGTCTGCGATGGCGTTGGTAAGGGATCCGAATTTTCTTCCGGTATCCCCGTAATCGTACTGATAGCCGCCAAAGATCGGGTCCTCGATCCTGTTTCCTTCGGTGTCGCGCCTGAACAGCGGATAAATCGGAGGAATGTTATCGACAAACCAGAAGATACTTCCCGAATCCTCACTCTGTCCGCCGCGATTTCTCTTTGTCTTGGCATACCCGAAATTCACAGAAGTGTTCAACCATTTTTTGACTTCATGATTGAGGTTAAAGCGGGCCGACAGACGCTGGAAATCCGAGTTGACGGAATAGCCGACGTCATTTAAATACCCGATGGAGGTGTAATAGTTGGTCTTGGTATCTGATCCGCCGAATTTTATGTTGACCTCGTTGCGTGAGGAAGGTTGAAATCCATAGTCTTCCCATCGCTCCGGGTTGTAAAGACGCGCAACGCCTGGCTTGACTGTCCTCGTAGCGGGATCAATGAGGTCGGAACCGGAGCTCACATTCCAGATATTGTTATTCGGGCTGATGCCGGAGGTGGAGAAAAGCCTCGTGTTTGCGTATCCCACAGGATCGGCAGATCCAAGGGTCACACCCTGGTTGTACATGGCCTCCCAGCTCAGGCCGATATATTCTTCCGGAGATGTGACTACATCGTATCGCGGAAGCAAGGACATGTTGGTACCAAACTGGCCGTCGACCTCGACGAAGGAGTCCTGCCCCTTACCGGTCCTGGTATTGATGATGATGACGCCGTTTGCACCTCTTGATCCATAGATCGCCGTGGCCGCGGCATCCTTGAGCACGGTCGTCGATTCGATATCTGCCGGGTTGATGGAATTCAGGCTTCCTGAAAATGGCACGCCATCCACCACAAACAACGGATTCCGGTTTCCGTTCACTGATCCGAATCCGCGGATGCGGATGGTAGCTTCTGTTCCAGGCTGGCCGCTGTTGTTGATCACCTGCAGACCCGGTACCTCGCCGGCCAACGCTTTCGAGACGTTGGAAACACTTTTTCGCTCGATGTTATCAGACGACACCACCTTCGCCGTGCCTGTAAAAGCCTGTTGGGTGGTCGTGGCATAGCCGACGACAACTACTTCCGATAGCTGAGTCATGTCCTGGGCCATCTGAACATCAATCGCGGAAAGGTTTCCCACAACGACTTCCTGCGATTTCAAACCGATGAATGAAAACACCAAAACAGATTCCGGTGATGGAACGACGAGTGAATATCTGCCCTCCGCATCGGTGGTGGTTCCGTCAGTCGTCCCTTTGATGACCACGTTCACGCCCGGGAGCGGGGCGTTATCTTCCTGCGAGGTTACAACACCTTCGACTGTCCGGTCTTGCGCACGCGATTCTCCTGACAACAGCAGGGATGCCGCCGTCAGCCACACAATTAGCACACTCTTCATAGTAAGGTCAGGTTAAAATTTGTTTTCTGTTAGGGGCTCAAACTTAAAACAAAAAAGAGAAGCATTCCAAGATTAATAACGCAGGACGCGGCAGAAAAATAAGTTGTCAAATCCCTCTTATAGGGTGATGTAGAAACGCTGCCTGGCGCAGTGGGTCAGTGGATGAGTTTGAACTCGATCCTTCTGTTTTTCTGGCGACCTTCTTCGGATGAATTATCCGCAATCGGTTTCGTCGCGCCGTAGCCCTTTGCGAACAACCGGTCCGCAGCCACGCCATGGGAGACGAGGTAATCATAGACGGATTCCGCGCGTTTTCCCGAGAGGGAAAGATTGTAAGAAGGGGTTCCCGAATTATCGGTATGTCCGCTGATCTCCACCTTTACCGATGGATTTTCTTTGAGGAAGCGAATGATTTTTTCAAGCTCCGTTACCGATTTCGGTTGGAGGTCATACTTATCCACGTCAAAAAATATGTTCTGCAGGATCGCCGTTGTGCCTTCCGTCGCTTTTTCAAGTTCAATATCCATCACGATCGGTTCATAGTCTTTCATGGAAGAGTAATTGAAGTTGAGGCTTTGAAACAGGTATCCGGGTTTGTTCGCGAACAGCGCATACTCCGCTCCCCGTGTCAGCACAATGAGATAGGCGCCTGAAACCGAATCCGATGCCACCAGCGATTCCGTTGCTTTCGTTTCCAGGTTAATCAGCTCGATGCTGGCGGCAAGCGGTTCACGGGTTTTTTTGTCTCGTACGACTCCTTTGACATAATTGCTCGTGTACCGGATGCGGTTCTCTTCGGGAATTTCAATTTCGTAAATACGGCTGACGGAATAACCCGCATCGCGGGCTTCTTCATGCGAGTAATATCCCTTTTTTCCGTCTGCTGTGATAAACAGGGAGAACTGGTCTTCATGGTTGTTGATGGGACTTCCCATGTTCCTGGGAGCGCTCCATAAAGAGCTGGTATCCCTTTCGGAGAAAAAGATGTCGTAGCCGCCGAAGCCCACCTGGCCGTTCGATGCAAAATATAGAACCCGGTTGTTCACATGGATAAAAGGAGAGATTTCGTCGTATTGCGTGTTCACCGGTTTCCCGACGTTTTTTGCCCGCGTCCACTGGCCGCTCTCATTCAGGCTGCTGACCCAGATATCGCGACGCCCCTCTCCGCCCCGCCGGTCGGAAACAAAATAGAGTGTCCTTCCGTCTGCCGACAGGGAGGGCTGCGATTCCCATTCCGGACTATTTACCATGGGCCCGAGGTTTCTGGGTTCCGTCCACTCATCGCCTATGCGCAGGGATTGATAGAGATCACAACTTCCGTATCCCTGGCGTCCGACGCAAGAGGTGAAAATCAATTTCCGGCCGTCTGCCGATATGGTGCAGGTGCCCTCGTTGAGTTGCGTGTTGATCTTCTTGGAGAGCGACTCGGGCTCGGTCCAACGTCCCTTCGGATTCTTCCTCGAGATGACCAGGTCCTCATCGTCATTGGGACCGCTGCCCAAACGCCTCGTAAAGATTAGCGCCTGCTGATCGGCGGTGAGCACGGGGAAGTACTGCATCACAAACGCGTTGACCGTATCACTGAGGCGTTTTACTTTATACGCCGAGGCGTTGCCGGCATTCTCTCGTGCAAATTCGACATTGCCCATCAGGAGCTTGGCCCGGTCGATCTTCGTCCTGTTCTGGGTTTCCGCTTTCAGGAATTTCGAAAGGGTCTCCTCGGCTTTATCATAATTCCCCACCGTGAAATAACTTTCGCCCAGGTCATACCAGAATATCTTTTGCTTGCGGACGTCCTGTGTAAGGCTCAGCGCCTTCTCGAAATTCGAAATGGCCTGAGGAAAATCCTTCAGGGTCATGTAAACGATTCCAAGGCGGTAGTACGCTTCCGTAAAATTGCGGTCTTTCTTAATGGCTTCGTTGAGAAGGCCGATGGCCTGGGAATGCTGCCCTCTGACCCGGTAATTATCCGCTTCTGTGTAATATTCAATGGCCTTCCTGGATTTTGTGTCCAACGGCATCTGCGCCATGGCCAGACCGGAAATGAACAAGATCGGTACAATAAGGGCTCGCATCATGCTGAAAGCTAGAAAACAATATTGGATACTTCAATTTCAGGACTGTCAAATCCCACCATGGCATTGATGATCTTGAAACTCTGGAAAGAACGTAAATCCGGTATCGTTATTTCCTGGACCTGCACTGCGTTTCTGTCCATGAGATTTTGCCGCATGGTTCCCCTGAGGAGTGGCCGGTCAGGCGTCACCCACGAATTGCCTTTGCGGAAAATGATGTTGGCAAAAGAGCAGTCTGTAACGACACCGCGGCGAGTGATCAGGATGTCATCGCAACCGTTTCTGAGCTCGAACAGCCGGTCCAGCGCCTGTCTGTCCTCGAATTTGAATTCATAATTGAGGTAGTCGGCGTGCACGACCCTGAGGCTCTGAATTTTTCTCGGCTCGTAAGACGTAAAGGTCGTATGCATCGTCTTGCGGTCGTAGACGATCCTGCATTTGAACAACCCTTCCGGCGGATACGCCGTGTCTGCAAGGTAAGCCGCAAGGTCAATTGGCGGGTGTTGACCAAAGAGTGTTTGAAGGGTGCGGATCATCCTTTGCTCATGATAGAACAGGTTGTAGAATTTACCGTCGTGCAACCTGATCGATTCAATCAACCGGCACATATACTTTATCTAAAGCCTCCTGATACTCACTTTCCAGGCGGCTCTGCGCCGTAATTCCGCCGCCACTTCGGTAATACAATTGCCCGCGCCTGGATTCAATAAAGCGGATCATCACGCCGCTGTCGAGGACATGGCCATCGTAGATGCCCACCACGCCCGTGTAATATCCCCTGGGTTCGTTTTCGGCGTCGCGAATGATCTGAAGCGTTTTGCATTTCGGCGCTCCGCTCACGGAGCCCGCGGGCAGAAGTTTCAGAACAATGTCGCCAAGGTGCCGTTCGTAGCCGGGTGGAAGCTCGCCGCATATCTCCGAGCTCACCTGCAACAGGTTCTTCCCGATGGTTTTGATCTCCTCCACGTACCGGAAATGAGTGACCTTTACCTTACTGGCGACCCTGCTCAGGTCGTTGCGGATCAGGTCGACGATGGTGACATGTTCGGCCATTTCTTTCCGGTCAGCCAGAATCTTTTCCCTGGC
>DASVOT010000509.1:0-3344 GCA_036383235.1 Chryseosolibacter sp. | reverse complement strand
TTTAGTTAACAAAAAGGAGGACGCCCGGCTATAATCCAGAGGCCCTGTGCGGTTGAAGTGTTTATAAAAGACGGCAAGAAACCGAAGACAATAGTCTCCGAACGTTTTGCCGTTGCTGTTGAGCGCGGATGGCGGGAAGATCTATTTTTAATTAAGGACTGCTGTTAAAACGTCAAGATATTCGTAAGTATGTTCACACAAAAACAAGGTCAGTACCTGGCGTTCATCTATTATTATACCAAGCTTAATGGCCGGCCACCTGCGGCGGCTGACTTTCAGAGGCATTTTAAGACCCCCGTCGGTTCATAACATGATAGTTCAACTCGAAGAAAAAGTTTTTTATTGAGAGAAACCAGCGCGGCCACGAAGCATTGGACTGTTGTTGTCAAAAAAACACTTCCGGACTTGGTATAGGATTTTGAATTGAAAGCCTTAGGGTTGTTCTTTCGCATTCCGTAAGCTTTCTCTTAATGACGTGCTGCAAGACGTCGGTGTGATTCTTCCAGGGTCGTGAAATTCCGTTGGGCTTTCTACTTTTTCCGCGCCGCCCACATTTTTGGATTTCGACTCGTGTGAAAGATGGCGAACCCGTCTACGAGCTTCTGATTTTCATCAGTGGTAAAAGGAATTTACAGCCAGACCTCTCTGGAGAACAGCTCCAGTCAAGAGGAAAAAAAGCAAAGTGAAACTGCCGTGATCTCCTGGATAGACAATGACGCAACTTGTTGTAATACAGTAATGTTGAATAAATTGCTTCATTTCTTCTTCCTCTTCTTTCTTTTAGTTTTTACTATTCTTTCTTCTTAGTGAGTAACTCTTTGGCTTAACCTCCAGGCCAACTATGACCTTTGGCAGGTGATGCAAAATGATGAGGTAGTGAAAAAGGTTAAGGTTCTCGTGTAACGCGCGACGAGTTACCGTCGCGAAAAACGGCTGTTAAAAAAATATACGAATGTTGTTGATTTGGCGAGATATCGTTGTCGAATCGTTAAATTGAAGTCCGATCTCATGGAGGGGTCGGACTAGTAAACACTACTAAGCAAATCGAGCTATGAGCAGTTCCAGAAGAGATTTTCTAATGAAAACAGGCATGGTCAGCCTTGGGTTTCTTGGCCTTTACCGATTTGTGTCTGAGGGAAGGAGTCGCGACCTGACTCCGGGTTTTGGTCCGCTGGTGCCAAAAGAGGGTGAGATACTGAGCCTGCCCAAAGGATTTTCGGCCAAGGTAATTTCGCAAAAAGGAAGCGTGATGAGCGATGGTCTGTTTACGCCTGGTGCTCATGATGGCATGGGAAGCTTTCGCTGGAAGGATGGAAAAGTGATGCTGATCAGAAATCACGAGCTGACGCCGGGCTCTTACGGATCGGGTCCGTTCGGAAAGGCCAACAAACTGATCGATAAAGTCAGCAAGGCCGACATATATGATGTTGCGTCCGGCGGTGATTACATGTGCGTCGGCGGCACGACCACGACGATCTATGATGAGCGATCCGGTAAAGTTGAGCTGGAATACCTGAGTCTGACAGGAACCGTGCGCAACTGTTCTGGCGGGATCACTCCATGGAATTCCTGGATCACCTGCGAGGAAACCGATTTCAAAAAAGGTGGCGATAACGGATTCCTTGAAAAGGATCATGGTTATAATTTCGAAGTACCCGCCACTGACAAGATCGGTTTGACGAAGCCGGTACCCCTCAAGGCGATGGGCCGTTTTGTTCATGAATCCGTTGCAGTCCATCCCGAGCTGGGCATCGTGTATCAGACGGAAGATGAAGGGAAGGGCTTACTCTATCGATTCGTGCCCAATGAACCGGGCAAACTTTATGAAGGCGGCAAACTGCAATGTCTTGTCATCAATGAATGGAAAGGGGCGGACACCAGAAACCACGGTGAGAATGAAACGGAGCACTTTCCGGAGAGAAAACTTTTTGATGTTTCCTGGGTCGACCTCGACGACGTGGAAGCGCCCGACGGTGACCTCCGGCTGAGAGGAGCAAAGATGGGTGCAGCGATATTTTCGTCGGGTGAAGGCATGTCTTATGGAAAGGGTGAATTGTTCTTCTCGGCGAGTTCGGGAGGGAAAGCTGGGATGGGTCAGGTGTTCCGGTATGTGCCGAGCAAATATGAAGGGCAGGCGATGGAGAAGGATTCGCCAGGACGGATCGAATTGTTCATCGAGTCGCGGGGCAGTGATATCTTTCAAGCTTGCGATAACCTGACCGTTGCTCCATGGGGGGATGTTGTCATTTGTGAGGACAAAGAGGATCCGAGGATTGTGGGAATCACTCCGTCGGGAGAGACTTACGTCGTCGCGAAAAATATCGGGTATTGCGAGTCGGAATTTACGGGTCCGGTGTTTTCACCTTCCGGGAAAACGCTTTTTGTGAATATCCAATCACCGGGGATGACACTGGCGATCACAGGTCCCTGGAAATCGTGACGGCGTTTTATCATGCGATCCTTTCCGCGAATGATCAACGTCATGAGGTCCTTACTGCTACTGGTTGCCATTGTTAGTTTTTCCAGCGCCGCCTTCGGACAATTCTCAGTCAGGGATTTTGGCGCGAAGGGCGACGGGTTGACGCTTGACACCAAATCGATTCAGCGGGCGATAGATAAAGCGCATGCTGAGGGAGGCGGCGTCGTGAATTTCACTCCCGGCACCTATAAGGTGGGTTCTCTTTTTCTCAAAGACAATGTGGAACTGCATCTCGGCGCCGGGTCCGCCTTGCTGGGAAGCGCAGACATCAAAGATTACACCGCTGCCAGCCAGAAATACGAATCGCGCACGAAGGACCTTTATGCGCGGTTCTTCATGATCTTCGCGGAAGGCGCTCGCAACATATCCATAACCGGCCAGGGGATCATTGACGGGAACGGTCTGAAGCATTTTCAGAACACGCGTCCACAGAACCTGCGTCCCTTCATGATCAGGCTTGTGGATTGCAGGAATGTAGTCATCCGCGATGTCCAGCTGCTGGAAGCCGCAAACTGGACCCTCCACCTGTTAGGCTGCGAGGATGTGAAGGTTCAGGGCGTCGTCATCAGGAACAACGGGGAGGGTAACAGGGACGGGCTGGATATAGATGCCTGCGTAAGCGTCAATGTTTCCGACTGCGTAATTTCAGCAACCGACGATGCTATCGTGCTGAAGGCTTCGAACGATTTTATTTGCCGCGATGTAACGATAACAAATTGCATCCTAGGCTCAAACGGTTCGGCGATCAAGACAGGTACGGAATCGAATGGCGGATTCAGGAATATTGTCGTCAGTAATTGTGTCGTGAAGGATATTCCGGTGCATGCGGCCATCGAGTTGATGACGGTTGATGGGGGAATGATGC
>DASVOT010000508.1:0-5061 GCA_036383235.1 Chryseosolibacter sp. | reverse complement strand
AGTAGAGACAAGGCATGCCGTGTCTCTACTACGGATACCTGGCACGGTACCAGACACGGGTACCGGAACGGGTACCAGACACGGGTACACGTGCGGGTCAGGGGTACACGTGCGGGTCAGGGATACAGCTGCGCGACGTTTACAGTTACGGGCTGCGCGCTGCAGGTCGCGGCGCCTCACCCCACCGGGAAGGCAGACCATCCCTGACAACCGCTGTCAGTTTCCGTCCACAACCTGCTGAAATTGTACGCGATCTCGTTGCACGAACCTGGCGGGTTGCTATATTTCCATTCAAATCCAACGACCCTCTCTCATGGATAAATACAGGAACAACTACAGGATCCCTCCTGCCCGTGCGCAATGGTGGGATTACGGATGGGATGCATCGTATTTTATCACGGCCTGCACGCGATGCCGATGGCCTTTCTTCGGATACATCGCTGACGACAAAATGATCTTGTCGGATATCGGAAAAATTGCCGACGACTGTTGGCGTGAAATCACCGGCCACGCGAAGAATGTCGAACTGGGACCGCATGTTGTGATGCCCAATCACGTCCATGGGATCGTGAATCTGATCAACAACGCCGCGCCGTTCAAATTCGTCCCTTCCGAACAGGGCGACCGCGAAGGGAGAGGTCAGGCCGATGAATTCCCGAAAACAGTCGGTCAGTTGCGATTTCAGAATCCCGGAAAGAACACGATATCATCGATCATTGGCAGCTATAAAGCCGCCGTCTCGAAGGAGGCGCGAAAGACCGAACCGGATTTCGGCTGGCATTCCCGTTTTCACGACCACATCATCCGCGATGCAGGGGAATACGAGCGCATCGCCAATTACATTCGAAACAATCCCTCGCAATGGAAGGCGGACAAATTCTATTCCGATCCGGGTGAAGGGCACTGAACGTTCAGCACTGCGCGAGACGATTGAGCGTCAGGCCTGGCCCAGCAGGACCGGCCTGGCCGTAGTAGAGACAAGGCATGCCTTGTCTCTACTACGGCGCGATTGATCAGCGGTTGGTCTCTTTGGCTTTACCGCCCTTTTCGCTAACTTACACATACACAAAAAGACCTCAGGTGAAAACACTCCTCGTTGCAATATTGCCACTAACGATTTCCTGGCAAGCAAAAAAGTCAAGAGTACAAATAAAAACCCGCAAAACAAACAGACCTCTTCCACACTCTATGACCCTCTAGTTTGTGCCTAATGGAAACTATGCCTGAAGTAACGCAAAGCGACAACGATGTTGCCGTCGTAGGGAACGAACTCAGATATTACGATCAGCGGATTGATCTCTCCGCTGTTACAGCAATCAAATACGGGTGGGTACCCATACAACTCGATATGTTCACCATTGGGGGACGTTACCTGATCGAGCTGAAGACCGCCGATCACAACCTGAAAATGAATTTCCGCTATTATCTGGGGTTGTTCGCGAAACGCCAGTCCGCAAATTTTCAATGCATGCTCGAGGCGGTCTGGGATATGACCGTCGTTCGCCTGCTGAGCGCCATGATCGACGATATCGAAAACCAGCGGACAGTCATCGTAGGCAATTGTCGTGTCAACGGCGATGGGATTTTGCTCAAGAACTTCCTCATCCACTGGGACGATCTGTTTTACCAGAGGAACTACAACAAGCTAACCATCAACAGTAGATCGAACGCCGAAATCTGGACGAACTTGTATTATGCAGAAACCGATAACGTCCATGTCCTCGTGCATTTCCTGGAATGGAAGTATGGTAAGAGCGATTAATCGCGGTGGGCTTGCGACTGCTTCTGGGCCCTTGGCGCCCGTGACTTTCGGCAACTGGCAGCGCGGAAATCAGACTACGGAGCCGCGCGTGTATGATGGTCAGGAAAACTCCGGCCTGGAGTCCAGCTAACATTCAACTATGCCCGCATATGGTTCAAATATTTTTGGTTCTATTCAAAGGTGCAGCTAATTAAACGAACATGTGGCGGTTGTCGAGAGGAATCGGTGCACCTTATGCAACCTGGCGAACATTCAGCACTGCGCGACGCGATTGGGCAGCACCGGACCGCAGTAGAGACAAGGCATGCCTTGTCTCTACTACAGTTCCCACGGATGCAGTACAGCGGTCCCTCCCATCTCTGCATCCACAGATTGCGCGCAGCATTAATAAGAGAGACGAAATTCCACAGCCGAATATTAAATTGGAAAATGCCGGAATGAATGTTTAAATTGTTGGAATCCTTGAGACAAAACGCCGATAATACCAAGACCCAACGCCTTGAAAAAGCATAGATCTGCCCTGACCCTTTCCGCGCTATTATGCGCGACGACCTATTCGGTGCTTTCGCAGTCTCTGGTCTCCGATGATTATCAAAGAGGTTACTTGAAAGATGGGGTGAAATATTCGGTATGGGAGTATTACGACGCCGAAAAGAACCTGGAGCTTAAAATCGACCATACCACGGGCAACGTACTTTTTCGGCAACCGGATACCAGCTCGTTCGTCATATTCAAAGACGGGAACTGGACGCAACGCAGGCTCGAGCAATATCCCATCCCGATTGACGGATACAACAGTTTTTACAGAAAGCTGTTCATGAATTTTCGTGAACCGATAACAGGCACGGGACAACCCGACGAGGGCACTGTCTCTGTGATGTTCGATGTGGACACAACCGGCGTACCACACGATTATATTCTTTTTAATGACATGGACGCAGCCTTCGGCGAGGCGCTTATCAGAGCAATGAAAGAAATCGAGTCGCCATGGGTTCCGGCACAAATCCACCAAACCAAATATCCATCAAGGTTCATAATGAGTCTCAGCTTTATCCCGGACCCGGACAAACGAATCCTCCACCACCCAGGCCTTCCGCTAGCCAGGCAGTTGAACTTATACGTTACCACCACCTATTCCCTATCGATTAAAAACGTTGAGATACACCGCTCCGACAGGAGATTCTCCGTGGACGACGCGCACTATATAGCAATGGATTCACTGGAACAGGCTATCCATTCCGGGAAGAGAGTAGGATTTCTTAAGTTTATTGGCGGCGGTCTGGAAAGGCTTCCCGCTTCAATAGGCAATCTAAGTGACCTCCAGTACCTGAACCTGGTCGACAATGAGCTCACGGAACTGCCGTCAGAAATTGCCGGGTTAAAGAAACTCCAATACCTATTGCTTACCGGCAATCAACTGAACTCCTTGCCTTCCGGGCTCGCGACCTTGAGGCAACTTAGTGTACTGGGATTAGCCTCGAACGATTTTTCGGAATTTCCCACAATACTATGTGCATGTACAGGACTTGAGGATCTCGACTTGAGCAATAACCGAATTGCGGAGATACCGCCCTGCATTTCGGGTCTTCGCAACCTGAGGGTGATCTACCTCTCACAAAATCACCTGAAGACATTGCCCGAAGAAGTCTTTCATCTCAAAAACCTTAGAAGAATTGTCCTGGATGGCAATCCGCTCGATGCCAAAATTGCTGAAAGGCTTCAAAAGTCCGGCTTGCAGAAATACTGGCTGAGATAAAACAGTTGACTTCATATCGCGCGCTTCATGACAACCGGGGAAAGATCCCGCCTCTTTCGGCTAGAGAATGGCTGCTGATCGAGGGCCTCATCCGATTGGGTCTCATCTATCTACTTCGCGCTCTTAAAAAGGCTCAACCGACACATTGCTCGATAATGCAGTCGTTAAAAAAGCTTCGATATTCAAAAGCTAACGCCTAACGATAAAGATCACGTCTTTACTCTACTCGATGGTTTCTGAAGCAAACTCAAATTCAAAGCATTATGTAAATGAAAAAGGCCAACCTGAACGATTGGGCTTTTTGTCTGATAAATCGAGTAATCGCTAAATTTTATTCATGACGATATACATCTTGTTTACGGATGGATCTATTAAGAAAAACTGAATGTCCACAATATTGCCAACAACTGAACGATAGTAAAAAGCGTAAAAAGAATCCTGACCATCGAGTGCCCGCTCAATTTGTTTTTGATAAGCCTTTGCAGGCTCACTATGAAGAAAATAATTTGCAACCAATTCTTTCGCTTCTTGCCACTTTGGAGTTATTGGAGTTCTCTGCCAATAACTCACAGCATACCTATCTTTATCCAAAGGGAATGTTGATTTGTCCGACCTTTCGACAAAATCTTTAGTGGTCTCTTCTGAAAGACTCAAGACGATCATCTTAAACCCCTCTCCAGCAGCACTGGGCTCGTCAAAACAATACTCCTCTTTAAACCTAACAGATTGGATACTCACAATTGAATCCAACTTTACAGAACAATCTGAGCACGCATTTAACATAAATGGTAAAAAGGTCATCACAATTCTATACATAAAAGGAACTTAAGAGCATCGCCATGAGACATTCCCTGAGTAAAATATGCTGAATGCATTAAAATTGCCTCCCCCTGCAATCCCTCATCATCTGTGCCGAGAAACCCGCCGGTATTCATATCGTAAATTGGACTCGTTGTTCCGCCGGTTGGATCTGTGGGATTAGTTGGATTATTTCCCATTCCCGCATAAGATGACCAGTACTGTCCTGCAGCGTCAATAGTCGTAAGCCTCCGAATCACCGCATCGTACTCCCTCAACTCAAAATGATTCCACCCCGTGAGCGTATCTCTCTCCGCAAACTGTCCCTGATACCGGAGGGCCAGGCCCGTAGTAGAGACAAGGCATGCCTTGTCTCTACTACGGGAACAGGCAAACAGGGGAGGTTCAAGGCATTTTTGTCACGGCCCGATCAGCTTTCCGCTCCCTGATCACATCGCCCCAAACCCGATAATCAGTAGCCTGCGCAACAATGCTGGTACAATGAGTATGGACATTTAGGTGTTTTAATCGACTCATCAACCAAATATTGAGAAATCTTGCCATTAATGATGGTTTTCTAACTGCTTGGACGCATCTTGGTACTCATGATAGTTTCTATTCGCAAGTCAATGTTGAATCCCAAACGCCTGTTAATCTTTTTAGCTTTGATTTTCGCCCTAATAATGATCGGAGCTCTTTTTTATGACCGTACTATTTGTGAGCAAAGACGATTCGAAATTAATAA